>NZ_CP038255.1:0-25000 GCF_004564135.1 Terasakiella sp. SH-1
ATGCGCGATGAAATCGGTGATGCGGCTTTTGATAGCTGGTTCAAACCCATGTCCATTCATTCTATTGAAAGTGGCACGGCCAATATCAGTGTGCCCACCCGCTTCATGCGTGACTGGATTGCCAACAACTATCTGGATCAGATTAAGGCATTGTGGTCTTCTTTTAATACGCAGATCACCCATGTTGAGATTATTGTTGCCAACGCACGGGGCGCGGGTGGGGGTATCCTGTCTCAAGCCGCCCAGCAGGCTGAAAAGCTACAGCAGGCCCCAGCAGCCCCGACTGTACAAACACAAGCACCGCCCGCAGCTCAGCCCAGTTTGGCTGACCAGTTAGGTGCGCCGCTGGATAAGCGCTTTACCTTTGAACATTTTGTCGTTGGCAAGCCCAACGAATTTGCCTATGCCGCTTCCAAACGTGTGTCGGAGGCGGAAACGCCCCCCTTCAATCCGCTGTTTCTTTATGGTGGATCCGGTCTTGGTAAAACCCACCTCATGCATGCGATTGCACAGCAATATGTTGCGACCTATCCGGGGCGCACGGCTGTCTTTTTGACCGCTGAAAAATTCATGTACCGTTTTATCCGGGCACTGCGTGAACAAAAGACAGTGGATTTTAAGGAGCAATTTCGTTCCGTTGATATGCTGTTGATTGATGATGTGCAATTTATTGCCGGGAAAGATTCAACGCAGGAAGAATTATTTCATACGTTTAACTCGTTGGTGGATCAGGGGCGTCAAATTGTCCTGTCGGCTGATAAGTCTCCCTCAGATATTGAAGGGCTGGAAGAACGTCTGAAATCGCGCCTTAATCATGGCTTGGTCGCTGACCTTCATGCCACAACGTATGAGTTGCGCCTGGGAATCCTCTTATCCAAGGCAGAACAATTGAATGTGGAGTTACCGGGCAAGGTCACTGAATTTCTGGCCCATAAGATCGCTTCAAACGTGCGTGAGCTTGAAGGGGCGTTAAACCGTGTCGTCGCCCATTCCCAGCTGGTTGGGCGTGATATTACGCTGGAAAGCTGTCAGGAAGTGTTGCACGACCTGCTGCGTGCCAATGATCGCCGTGTCACCATTGAAGAGATACAAAAGAAGGTGGCGGAACATTTCAATATCCGGGTTTCTGATATGCATTCTGCGCGTCGGGCCCGTTCGGTGGCGCGCCCGCGCCAAATCGCCATGTTTTTGTCCAAGCAACTGACAACCCGCTCCCTGCCGGAAATTGGTCGGAAATTTGGGGGGCGCGATCATACAACTGTTATGCATGCGGTCAAAAAGGTCGATGAGTTATGCCTGAGTGATCAGGATTTTGCCGAGGATGTGGAGCTGTTGCGCCGCATGTTGGGCGGGGCAAGTCAGGGCTGAAAAACGCAGTGCCCAAGCCGCTGAAACTATTGCAAAAAAAAGTGCATTTTTTCTTTTAAAATTAGGCGAAAAAGCTTCGGTTTCTCGCAAGCTTTGTTATAATGGCGAGCCGATTTGGCTGGGGGGCATTTAATGCCTTGTGAAAGCTAGTGAAATTGGTATTTGGCGGGTCAGCTGAAACGCTATCTGAAAACCATCAATAAAAGCGATAAAAACGATATGAAGATTACCATCGAACGCGCAAAGCTTATGAAGTCTCTCGCACACGTTCAAAGCGTTGTGGAACGTCGCACGACGATTCCGATTTTGAGCAATGTGAAACTGGATGCCATGGGTGGTCGTTTGTCCCTGAATGCAACGGACATGGATCTGGATATCGTTGAAAGCGTGGAATGTGAAGTTGTGACCGAAGGGGCAACAACCGCACCGGCCCATATGCTTTATGATATCGTGCGCAAATTGCCCGATGGTTCTCAGGTGGAACTGGATAATGGGGCGAATGAAGAACTGCTGACGCTGCGTGCAGGACGTTCCAAGTTTACATTGGCCTGTTTGCCGACAATGGATTTCCCACTGATGTCTGGTGGGGAGCTGGATCATAATTTTGCCCTGCCCGCAGGTGAGTTAAAAGGCATTATTGATCGCACGCGCTTTGCGATTTCAACTGAAGAAACACGTTATTACCTCAATGGTATTTATGTTCATGCCGGCGAAAATAATGGCGTGCCGGTTTTACGCTCTGTTGCAACTGACGGTCACCGTCTGGCCAGTGTGGAAGTACCCATGCCGGAAGGCGCAGCTGACATCCCCGGTGTGATCGTGCCGCGTAAAACTGTAGGGGAACTGCGCAAGCTGGTTGACGAAACCAACGACGATGTGGCGATTTCCCTGTCAGAAACAAAAATTCGTTTTGCCTTTGGCGACGTGGTGCTGACGTCCAAGTTGATTGATGGCACGTTCCCGGATTACGAACGCGTGATCCCGACAGGCAACGACAAGATGATGGAACTGGAATGCAAAACCTTTGCCGCTGCTGTTGATCGGGTCTCTGCCATCTCAACGGAAAAATCTCGTGCGATTAAGCTGTCTATCGGTCCCGGTGCGCTGACGTTATCTGCCAGCAGCCCGGATGCAGGCAGTGCGACGGAAGAAGTCGAAGTGACCTATGATGCTGATGAAATTGAAATCGGCTTTAACTCCAAATATCTGCTTGATATTGCCCAGCAGGTGGAAGGCGAAACGGCGCAGTTTATGCTGTCTGATGGCGGCTCCCCGACCATTGTGCGTGATGCGGCTGATAGCAGTGCGCTTTATGTTTTGATGCCGATGCGTGTGTGATCGCTTGGGTGTGAATTTCCAAGGTGAGTGACATCGGTGCACAACATCAATTGGGCAATGCGGTTGCAATCGCGCTAACCCGTCTGACTCTCAGTAATTTTCGATGTTACGATTTTGAACGCCTTGATCTGGACCCGGCCTGCGTTGTTTTAACGGGCAGTAACGGGGCCGGAAAAACCAATATCCTTGAGGCGGTGTCTTTGCTGGCACCAGGGCGGGGGATGCGCAGGGCCAAGGCGGCAGAGCTGGCTCGACGAGATGATGGATGTGATGAAGACAGTGGCCGTGCCTGGGGCGTGGCTGCCACCGTTCAAACCACAGGTGGCCCGGTGGATATCGGGACAGGCCGGGAAGAAACGGGAAAGAAAAGCGGGACACGCGAGCGGCGTGTGGTGCGCATTGAAGGGGAAAGTGCCCGTGGGCAATCTGTCTTGGCAGATTATGTCGATGTGGTGTGGCTGACCCCGCAGATGGACCGATTGTTTTTGGATGGGGCCATCGCAAGACGGCGGTTTTTGGATCGGCTGGTTTATGGGTTTGACCCCAAACATGCCGGGCGGATGAATGCATATGAGCATGGCTTGCGTGAACGGGCCAAATTGCTCAAGACAGGGCGTAACGATGATCGTTGGTTATCGGGCCTTGAAGAACAAATGGCCACAAAGGCGGTGGCAGTGGCAGCAGCACGAAAAGATATCGGGCAGCGGCTCAATATCCTCGCCGTTGAAGGTTATGGTCCTTTTCCAGGGGCACGATTGAGCCCAACCGGGATGATTGAAAGCTGGTTGGATGAATTCAGCGCCTTGGAAGTGGAAGATAAATTCAGGGCCTTTCTGGCGGAGCATCGATCCATTGATGCGCAAGTCGGCGGGGCCAGGGATGGGGTGCATAAAAGCGATTTACAGGTGCGCCATGTCCCGAAAGATCAACCGGCGGACGTTTGTTCCACCGGGGAACAAAAAGCCTTGTTGACCGGCATGGTGCTGGCCAACACCAAAGCCTTGGCTTTGGATCGGGGTCGAATACCGCTTCTCCTGTTGGATGAAGTCGGGGCGCATCTGGATGAAGATCGCCGCACGGCCCTGTTTGAAGCCATTCGTGCCATGGGTGCACAAGCCTGGATGACAGGGACGGACAGGGATATGTTTAATTCCTTGTCAGGCCACGCCAATTTCTTTGAGGTTTCAAAGGCGGCGGTCAATCGGGTGAATGAATAAAATGAAAGTGAAACTTGGGTAGTCCGACCATGAGTGAAGAAAACCAGACTGTTGAGGGTGCAAACCCAGAAGAATATGGTGCCGATTCCATTAAAGTCCTGAAAGGTCTGGAAGCAGTACGTAAGCGTCCGGGCATGTATATCGGGGATACCGATGACGGCACGGGGCTGCATCATATGGTTTATGAGGTCGTGGATAACGGTATCGACGAAGCTTTGGCCGGGCATTGTGACCTGCTGGTTGTGACCTTGAACGGTGATAATTCTATCACGGTTTCCGATAATGGTCGCGGCATCCCGGTGGATATTCATGCCGAAGAAGGGGTCTCTGCTGCCGAAGTGATCATGACCCAGCTGCATGCCGGGGGTAAGTTTGACAGTAACTCCTATAAAGTTTCCGGTGGTCTGCATGGTGTGGGAGTTTCCGTTGTAAATGCCTTGTCCGATTGGCTGGAACTCAAGATTTACCGCGATGGCAAAGAGCATTTTGTCCGTTTTGAAAATGGCGAAGCCGTTGCCCCGTTGAAAATTACAGGCGATGCCCCGATCAAAGAAGATGGGACACCGGAAACAGGCACTTTTGTGACCTTCCATGCTTCTGCCGAGATTTTTGCCATTACTGAATATGACTACAACACCTTGGAACATCGCCTGCGTGAGTTGGCTTTCCTGAATTCCGGTGTGCGTATGTTGTTACGTGATGAGCGCCACGCCGAAGCCAAGGAAACACCACTTCATTATGAAGGTGGCTTGATCGAATTTGTTAAATATGTGGACCGTTCCAAAAACGCCTTGTTGCCGGACCCGGTGATGATGACAGGTACCAAGGCGGACAATAATGGTGAAGAAGTCGGTGTGGAAGTGTCCATGCAGTGGAACGACAGCTATCATGAAAATGTGCTGTGTTTTACCAACAATATTCCACAGCGCGATGGCGGGACGCATTTGGCGGGTTTCCGTGGGGCACTGACCCGTACGGTGAACGCTTATGCTCAGGAAAGCGGTCTGGCGAAAAAGATGAAAGTCACCATTTCCGGTGAAGATATTCGGGAAGGCTTGACATGTGTGGTTTCGGTTAAAGTACCGGACCCGAAGTTTTCTTCACAAACTAAAGACAAGCTGGTCTCTTCTGAAGTCCGCCCAGTTGTTGAAGGGATTGTTGGTGAGGCATTGAAGGAATGGTTTGAAGAACATCCTAATGAAGCCAAACAGATCATCGGTAAAATTTGTGAAGCCGCTGCGGCACGTGATGCCGCACGTAAAGCCCGCGAACTGACGCGCCGTAAAGGTGTGATGGATATTTCGTCGCTTCCAGGTAAACTTGCTGACTGTCAGGAACGTGATCCTGCCAAGTCTGAACTGTTCATCGTGGAGGGTGATTCTGCGGGTGGATCTGCCAAGCAGGGCCGTGATCGTAAAAGTCAGGCTATCCTCCCGCTCAAAGGTAAAATTCTCAACGTTGAACGTGCGCGTTTTGACAAAATGTTGTCTTCTGCCGAGGTTGGTACATTGATCACCGCCATGGGCACCGGCATTGGTCACGAAGATTTCAATATTGAGAAATGTCGCTATCATAAAATTATCATTATGACCGATGCGGACGTGGATGGTTCACACATTCGTACCCTGCTTTTGACCTTCTTCTTCCGTCAAATGCCGGAAATTATTGAGCGCGGGTATCTCTATATCGCCCAGCCGCCGCTTTATCGTGTGAAGCGGGGGAATTCCGAAGTCTATCTGAAAGATGAAAAGGCATTGGAAGATCATCTGGTTAATCTGGCCGTTGATGATTGCGTTTTGCAAATTCATAGTGGGGAGCAAATTGGCGGGGAAGATTTGCGTGAGCGCATTAATAATGCGCGTAAAGTCAATGCCATGTTGAACCAACTGTCTTCCAAAGTCCCGTCCCATATTCTGGAACAAGCGGCAATTGCCGGGGCGCTGAATATTGAACTCTTGCAAGATGAAGCTCGTGGTCTGGAGGCCGCTCAATCTGTGGCAGCCCGCCTTGATGCCATTGAAACGGACCTGGCCCGTGGTTGGGAAGGCTCGGTTCTGGATGACGGTAGTTTGGCGTTGAGCCGCACGTTGCGAGGTGTCACTGAAACCCATGTGTTGGACCAAGGTTTGATCCGTTCTGCCGAAGCCCGTGCACTCCATGCTATGTCCGAAGAGCTCGGTGAAAGTTTTGCTCAATCTGCCAAACTGTTACAAAAAGAAAAAGAGTTTGAAGTAAACGGCCCGGTAGCCTTGGTCACAACGGTAACGGACCTTGGCAAGAAAGGCATGAATATTCAGCGCTACAAAGGACTAGGTGAAATGAACCCGGAACAGCTGTGGGAAACAACGCTGGACGAAAGTGCCCGTTCCCTCTTGCAGGTCAAGGTCAACCATGGCGATGAAGCCGAAGAAGTCTTCTCCACACTCATGGGCGATGTGGTTGAACCACGCCGTGACTTCATTCAGGACAATGCCTTGAAGGTATCTAATCTGGATGCTTAGAACATACCAGCTGTGAAGCTAACGCATAAAATGAGAACGCCCCGATAAGAAATTGTCGGGGCGTTTTATTATTTTTTCTTTGCTTTCTTGATCGCTTTTTTCGCTTTTTTGATCTTTTCCTTAGCTGATTTAATCGTTGCTTTTGCTTTTTTCACGGTTTTCTTTTTATTGGCCATTGAGCCCTCCCTTAATGTATTAACTGAGTTCCAAACGGTATACTAACTTGCTTTAAAAGTACACCGAACATGAATTCTCTACCTTTAATCGGCTAGAGTTTGTCTCACATCAGACGTTTAGTCCATGTTTTTTTACCTTTTGATGATGGGCAAACCATTTTCTTGTCTCTTATCAGCTGGGGTGGGGTTCATCGTCGTGATCGAAGGCATCTTCTGAAAAGCTGTCGTTGTCTTCAGAAGGGCTTTGTTCTGCGGGGCCGAGGTTCAGGGCTGCGGCTTGGGCGCGGTGCAGGTTGTTTTGGGTGACTTGGGCCAGTTTGGTTGCTTTGCGGGCTTCATAGACTTCCAGTGCAGCTTCAAAAGCTTTGGTGGCGGCTTCGGCTGTTTCGGGTTTTTTAGTTCTTTGACATAGCATAAACAGGGCGGAGCCCAGATTATTTTGTGTTGCGGCCCAGAGCATGGGAGTCTGTTTTTTACTGCGTACGGCCAGTGCTTCGCGACACGCCTCAGCTGAACGGGCAATCATTTCAAGGTCATCACTTTGACTGCCGAGTAATTGTAAGGCGCGAGCCAGATGGTGCTTGGCTTCGCCCCAGCGTTGGGGCGTGGTTGATGCTGTGAAGATCTGCAAGGCATTTTGAAAGGCTGCAATAGATTCTCGCAACGCCTTGTCATCATCGTCAATGGCGTCTTTTTTGAACAAAAGCTGACCGATGGAAGATTGCAGGTCCGCCCAGTCATTGGCAAAATTATCCCGGTGAAAATGTGTGCAGGCTGCGCGCAAAGATTCGATAGCGGCTTCTAACAGGTTTTTCTCGCCGCCCAGATCGTACCAGGCACTTTGGCAATAGCCGAGGTGGCGCTTGATAATTCCTTCCAACATGACAGAATTGCTGCGCCGCAAGCCCCGTTGTGCCTTAATATAGCTTTCTTCCGCTGCTTTGAAGTAATCAGCATTTCTGGTGTAGGTGGCACAGGTGGCCTGAAGATTGGCATAGCCCATTTCAAAACGAATATGTTCTTCATCATCCAGATCGCGAAGGGGTTGATGCATGGCATCACCTGCACCATTGAGGGCAGGGCCTAAAATCCCTTCAAAAGAATCATGTTGTTCACGCGTTCCGGGGACCATGGCACCAATAACCACACCATAGAGATAGCCTTTAAGCTCATCATCCAGATCAACAGGCAAGTCAATGGCATCGCAAGGTTTGATGTTTCCGGCACGTTCATGGCGAAAGGGGTGCAGCTGGGCCATGCGTAGATGGGCGGTTTGACCACGTGCGCGGACTTCCCCCCAAACCAGCAGGTCCCCTTCCAATTCTTTGAGCCAGCGTTGCGCGTTTGATTTGACCTGGCCCCAAATCATGGGGGTGTCGCTGAAATCAGATACGGCAAAGGCAGAACCTGTTTTTCGTACATTGATCAGCCCGCCGCCAACCTGTTCAGCCTTTGTTTTGAGCGCATTATAAAAGGTGTTTGTGACGTTATTGCTATCGTCATCAAAAAAATCGGCAACCAGAATTTCATAGGTGGCTTCGCGTCCCTTATCGCTGTTAAACAGGCGGGCGAAGAATCCTTTTTTCTTGGGGGCTGGCGATGTTGCTGCTGGAGCTGGAGGCTTGGCAACAGCAGGGCGGGCCATGGCGCCATCGGCTGGAGAAACCCCTGCTTTAGCCAGCATTTCATCTGCGGTGCGCAGCCGTTCGACCAGTTTACCCATCACTTTGGACGACAGTTCCGGGTCGTTCTGAATCCCTTTTAGCAAAAGGTCTGGCTGGATTTCCTTAACGGTGGTGGCCCCAATGGCACGGGCGGTGGCGCTGCGTGGACTGCCGTCAATCACCCCCATTTCGCCAAAAAGTTCCCCTGCCTTTAAGTTGGCAAGGCGGACGGGGCCGTGTTTACTGTCTTTGGTCAGTTCCACAGCACCTTTGACAATGACATAGGCAGCATCGCTGGGCGTGCCTTCCTTAAAGATCACCTCACCATTGCTGAATTTTTTAATTGTCCCGCCATCGGACATGAGCCACAAATCCTTAATGTGTATCTAACTATCTCTATACTATATGTAATTCAGTTTAAGGAATCTTTACCATGGGCGCAAAGGGCATTTTAGAGGAGATTTCACCTGAAAAGGGGGCATATATCCTTCAAATTCATGTAGATAAGGCGTTTGAAGCCCCAATCGCACGGCTGAAAAATCCTTTGATTAGGCCGGGGCGTTATCTTTATTGCGGCAGTGCCAAGGGGCCGGGCGGGATTCGGGCGCGGGTGAAACGTCATGTCAAACGCGATAAAAAGGCCCACTGGCATGTGGATCGTTTGACCATTGCCTTTGGAGTGGAGGCTTTGTCTATATTTGAAAATACCTCGGAATGTGATCTGGTCTCAGCTGTGTTGGAACATTCTTTTGCCAGCCAGCCTTATCCTAAATTTGGTAGTTCTGATTGTGAGGTCTGTTGTGCCCATCTTGTGCATTTAGATGAAGGTGTAGAACTGGAGGGTTGTGGTTTTAGTGTTCCAGTTTTACGTCCAGGGCATGGTACATGTTTTTAAAGGCTTGATCCCAATCGCCGGGAACGGGTTGACGAAACAGGCGCATTTGTGAATACCACGGGCTGTCTTCGCGTTTTCCCATCCACCGCCAATCCGGTGTGAAGGGGAGCATCAGCCAGACTTCTTTTCCTATGGCCCCGGCCAAATGGGCGACGGATGTATCAATGGTGATGATGAGGTCCAGTTGACTGATCAGGGAGGCCGTATCGGCAAAATCCTTGATTTCCTTACCCGCATCAATAATCAGGCAGTTCCCGCCACTGTTTTTCAGGTCCTCTGTACGATCGCCTTTTTGCAGGCTGAAAAGCGTAATGTCTTTATAGCCAGCCAAAGGAAGAAAACGTTCCAGTTCAACAGAACGTCGTCGATCATTCTGATGTGTTGGACTACCTGCCCAGACAATACCAATATTGAGCCCACCAGCAGGGGCCGGGCGAACGTGAAAACGCCCATCTTTGGGGGGCTGAATGTAGGGGAGGGAAGTGGGGATGGCTTCTTCATCTATCTCCAGCATATGAGCAAGGCTCATGAGCGGTATCCAGACATCAAAGGCAGGTGGGCGTTGACCAAAGGCAATGAGTTGGTCAATCCCGTCAAACGTACTAAACAGGCGGGTGAGTTCGGGCTGACATTCCAGAATAACGGTGCCGCCGAAACGTTCTTTTAAAGCAGGGATTAGACGTAAAAACTGAATCGCATCGCCAAAGCCTTGTTCCCGATGAATGAACAGCGTACGCCCTTTTAAAGAGTCCCCTGTCCATCTGGGTTGGGCAAAGGTGCGCGGGGGGCTTTTATCCAGTTCCCAGCGGGCGTCATATTCGCGAAAGCCTGTTTTGAGATCACCAGCCAACAGGTAGGTCAGGGCACGGTCCCAGCGACAGTCTTTATAAGATGGGTCTTGGTCCAAAATGTGAGTAAACAAAGCGATTGCTTCGTCATATCGTCCGGCATCACGACAAACCAGAGCGCTATTATAGCGATAGAGAAGATTGTCGCTTTCCAGTTCAACCGCCTTGTGATGGGCTTTTAGGGAGTCTTCAATGCGATCAAGGTCATTAAGCACATTTCCCATATTGGAATAGGTACCCGCATGGGCTGGGCGAATAGCCAAAGACTTTTGATAACACGCCAGTGCGGCTTCAAAGCGTTTTAATTTACGTAAAGCCACAGCCATATTGTTATAGGCATCGGCGTAATTTGGATTAAAGGCAACGGCTTGTGCGTAAAATTCCAGAGCCTCTTCCAGCTTGTTGGCTTGATGCATTTGCACCGCTTGCTGGAAGAGGACCTGTGATTTTTTATCAGGAGACAGGGTGTCGAATTGTTTTTGGTTGTCCGTTGCGCTATCAGCCATGATAAGGGGCTTTCTTTGAAATAAATTTAGACCCTATATCAAAAAGCATTCTGCGCCTTCAATCAAGTTTTGCTTTTGTCAATACAGTCTTTAATGGATTGGGCCATGTTTTGGATCAGTTTGAAATATTGAGCTGTACCATATTCAAGCTGTGCGCCCAGTGGGTCAAGTACCCCGGCTTTGGCCGTTGTGCCTTCAATAACGGTTTGCACCAGTTTGGGCTGGAATTGAGGTTCTGCAAAAACACATTGGGCTTTTTTATGGGTAATGGTGTGGCGAATTTCTTTTAAGCGTTTGGCGCCAGGCAGTTTTTGTGGGGAGATGCTGATGGCGGCCACGATATTTAAGTCAAATCGTTTTTCAAAATGGCTGTAGGCATCATGGAAGACAATGATAGGGCGTTTATGGACAGGGTGCAGCGCCTCTTCAACTTCATGGAGAAGATGGTCTAGCTTTTCTTCCAGTTCATGAGCGTTTTTCTCATAGGTAGAGGCATTTTTAGGGTCAATTTTGCTTAATGTCTCTTCAATCTCATGCACCATTTTTTGGGCATTTACCGGATCAAGCCAGATATGCATATCGTCCTCACCATGGTGATGGCCTTCATGTTCTGCATGATCATTATGATGATCGTCATCATGGTGGTCGTCATGGTCTTTATGGGTGTCGTGATCCTCATGTTCTTCTTCGTCATGGGGAACCATGGCTTTGATGGCCGCTTTTTGCCCCAGTGCTTTAAGGGGATGAACAAGGAAAGTTTCCATTTCTTCCCCGATCCAGAAAATCGCATCGGCATTTTGCAGTTTGCGGGCATCTGATGGTTTGAGCTGGTAGTTATGTGGGGATTGCGCACCTTTTACAATCAGGTGAGATTGACCTGTGTTTCCCATAACACCGGAAACCAGTGAATGCAGGGGCGCGATGGAGGTCACGACCTCAAGGGCTTGTGCAGAAAGTGGCAAAGTCGTGAGGGATAAAGCAAAAAGGGCACCAGCAGTTTTCTTCATGAGGGGTCTCTTTGAAATGAAATGTTATACTATTACGTTATTTGCGTTATGATATAACGTATGCTAAAAACCGGAGCAAGCAGAATTTGGGAAAGGGATGAAATCGTGGCACAGTCAAAGGAGGCTTTAATTTCTTTGAAAGGGGCAGGGGTTAAGCGCAGTGGGCGCTGGTTGATCCGTGATGTAAATCTGGATGTCTATCCCGGTGAGATTGTCACGTTGATCGGCCCCAATGGGTCGGGGAAAAGTACGACATTAAAAACAGCGATTGGTCTGGAAAAACCTGATGAAGGAACAGCTGTACGCAAGGCTGCCTTGAAGGTTGGGTATGTGCCACAAAAATTCCATCTGGATGGAACGTTACCTTTGTCAGTGCGCCGCCTTATGAGCCTAACCCAAAGTTATCCGCAAGAATTGATTGAACAGACCTTGGCTGCTGTGGGGATGGCACAAAATATGGAAGCCGCAGTCCAAACCTTGTCAGGGGGGGAATTACAGCGGGTTTTGATGGCGCGGGCCTTTATTGCCAAACCGGATTTACTTGTGTTGGATGAGCCTGTGCAAGGCGTGGATTATTCTGGTGAGGCGGCACTCTACAATATGATTGAAAATTTTCGCGAAGAAATCGGATGCGGGGTTTTGTTAATCTCCCATGACCTGCATGTGGTGATGGCAAAAACAGACCGGGTTCTGTGCCTGAATGGGCATGTTTGTTGTACCGGAACGCCGGAATTGGTGGTCAATGATCCGCAATATCTGGAACTGTTTGGGGCACGTGCTGCAGAATCTTTGGCAATCTATCGACATCATCATGATCATACCCATTTGGCTGATGGCCGGGTGATGCATGCTGATGGCTCCATTACGGAACATTGCCATCAGGAAGATGGCCATCACCACCATGAAACCCAAGAGGAAAACCATGCTGGATGATTTCTTTATGCGTGCCTTGATTGCCGGGGTGGGGCTTGCCATTGTTGCGGGGCCATTGGGCTGTTTTGTTGTATGGCGGCGTATGGCGTATTTTGGTGATACGATGGCCCATTCAGCCTTATTAGGGGTCGCGCTTTCTTTTTTGTTTGATATCTCCTTGATGGCAGGTGTGTTTGGGGTGGCCTGCTTGGTATCCCTCTTATTGGTTGGCTTACAGAAACGCAAAAGCCTGCCCACCGATGCGCTGCTTGGTATTTTATCTCATTCCGCGCTGGCGATTGGCTTGGTGCTGGTTTCCTTGATGGCCTGGTTGCGCATTGATCTGATGGGCTATTTATTTGGTGATATTTTATCGGTTAGTCGCGATGATATTTTGCTGATCTATGGTGGTGGGGTGATCATTCTTGCCATTTTATCGCTGATCTGGCGTTCTTTACTTGCAGGTAGTGTCAGCGAGGAACTGGCAATCGTCGAAGGGTTGCATCCACAAAAAAGCAAGCTTGTTTTCATGTTGCTGATGGCAGGTGTCGTGGCGATCGCGATCAAGCTGGTTGGTATTTTACTGATTACCGCCTTATTGATTATTCCTGCTGCAACTGCACGACGTTTTGCCTCCGGGCCGGAAATGATGGCTGTTTTTGCTGCACTGATTGGGGGGGGATCGGTCATTGGCGGGCTCTATGCCTCCCTTGAATATGACACCCCGTCCGGTCCATCCATTGTGATGATGGCCCTGATCTTTTTTTTATTGAGTTTACTCCCGCTGTTTAAAGGAAGAACATCATGAAAGAATTAACCAAGAACCAACAGCTGGTGTTTGACCAATTACAGTCGTCTAAAACCCCGCAAAGTGCCTATGACATTCTGGATGCCTTGCGTGATGAGGGCTTGCGTGCACCGCTTCAGGTCTATCGTGCCTTGGATAAACTGGTGGAACGTCAGATGGTTCATCGTCTTGAAAGCATGAATGCTTTTGTTGCATGCAGCCATGATCATGAAGACCACCATCATCATGGCGGCTTTTGTGCCTTTGCGATCTGTAATGACTGTGGGATTGTTGATGAATTTGCTGCCCCGGTGATTTCTGAACAATTGAGTGACTGGGCGACAAATCAAAATTTTAAAACCCAAAGCAGCACGGTTGAAATCCGGGGGTTATGTTCATCTTGTCAGGGGTAGCTGTTGTGATTGGGCTCAACGACGAACTCCCATCAAGTTGGGGATGACTTTTGATATGAATATAGGCTATAAGGCGCTTTCGATTTAACTTCTCTGATGCGAGAAAACGCCATGTCCGTGCGCCCTTATAGAGATATCATCCGCCGTAAATCCCGACAGATCCGTGTCGGTGATGTGCTGGTTGGTGGCGATGCCCCCATTACCGTGCAATCCATGACTAATACGCTGACCACCGATGTGGACGCGACAGTTAAACAGGTTTTGGCATTGGAAGAGGCTGGCGCCGATATTGTACGTATTTCTGTACCCGATGAAGAGTCTTCTGCCGCGCTGAAAGACATTATCAAACAGGTGAATGTGCCCATCGTGGCCGATATTCATTTCCATTATAAACGCGGGATTGAAGCGGCTGAAGCCGGGGCGGCTTGTTTGCGCATTAATCCGGGCAATATTGGATCACCCGAGCGCGTGCGCGAAGTGGTGAAAGCGGCCAAGGATCATGGCTGTTCCATGCGCATTGGCGTGAATGCCGGATCATTGGAAAAAGAATTGCTGGAAAAATATGGCGAGCCTTGCCCCGAAGCTATGGTGGAAAGTGCGCTCAACCATGCCCGTATTTTAGAAGATAACGACTTTTTTGAATTTAAAATCAGTGTGAAAGCCTCAGATGCTTTCCTCGGTGTTGCGGCCTACCAAGGGTTGGCAGAAGCTTGCGATTATCCCCTGCATTTGGGCATTACCGAGGCAGGTGGTTTGCAGGCGGGCACTGTTTTGTCATCCATTGGGATTGGTAATCTTCTGTGGTCCGGTATTGGCGATACCTTGCGCGTTTCCTTATCTGCCGATCCGGTCGAAGAAGTAAAAGTAGGTTTCCATATCCTGAAATCACTGGGCCTGCGCACCCGTGGGGTCAAGGTGGTGTCGTGTCCGTCTTGCGCGCGCCAGGGGTTCGATGTGGTGAAAACGGTCGCGGCTGTGGAAGAACGTGTGCAACATATTCGCACGCCCCTGTCACTTTCTATTATCGGCTGCGTGGTCAATGGACCGGGCGAAGCCAAGGAAACAGATATTGGCCTGACAGGCGGCGGTAATGATAACCACAAGGTTTATGTGGGCGGTGTGCCGGATCATAATACCTCAAGTGAAGAAATGATTGATCATATTGTGCAGCTGGTAGAAGAAAAAGCCGCCGCACTTGAAGCAGAGAAAGAGAATTCATAATGGCATCGTTGAAGTCAGTTAAAGGAACGTACGACCTCCTTCCCAAAGAAAAGGCGACCCATCGCCATGTGTATGAAACCTCACGCGATGTGTGTGAGCGTTTCGGCTTTAACGAAGTGACCACGCCGATCTTTGAATTTTCAGAAGTGTTTTCCCGCACATTGGGGGAAACCTCTGACGTTGTGACTAAAGAGATGTTTTCCATGGAAACCAAGGGCGGGGATAAAATCACTCTGCGCCCGGAAGGGACTGCGGGTGTTTGTCGTGCCTTTATCTCTAATGGGTTACAGCAGGAAACTCCGGTTAAGCATTTTTATTACGGGCCGATGTTTCGTTATGAACGCCCGCAAAAAGGACGCCAGCGTCAGTTCCATCAGGTGGGTGTAGAACTGATCGGTGTGGAAACGCCGCAAGCTGATATTGAAGTGATTGCAGCGGGCTACCAGTTTCTGAAAGAATTGGGCTTTGCCGATGATGTGTGCTTGGAACTCAACAGCCTGGGCGATAGCGAAAGCCGTGCAGCTTATCGTGACAAGCTGGTGGCTTATTTCTCTCAGTTTGAAGATAAATTGTCAGAAGACAGCAAGAACCGTTTGCAAACGAACCCCTTGCGTATTCTTGATTCCAAGGATGAAGGCGATAAGGAATTGGTGAAAGACGCCCCTGTTCTGACCGATTGTCTAAACGAAGCCTCGCTTACTTTTTACACTGAGGTGAAAAAAGGCTTGGACCTGTTGGGTGTGCCATATGTGGAAAACCCACGTTTGGTGCGTGGTCTGGATTATTACTGTCACACAGCCTTTGAATTCACCACCACCACCTTGGGCGCGCAGGGTACTGTGCTGGCCGGTGGGCGTTATGATAACTTGATCAAAATGATGGGTGGACCGCAGGTTCCCGGTGTGGGCTGGGCATCCGGTGTGGAACGTTTGGCCTTGATGTCAGCAGAAGACAAGGCAGAACTGCCCCGCCCCATTTGCATCATTCCAGTTTCAGCAGCGCAGCAGGAAGAAGCCTTAAAAGTGGCTCATCAGCTGCGTGTAAATGGTTTTGTGGTCGATCAAGGTTATAGCGGTAATATGAAAAAACGCCTGAACCGGGCCAATAAGGCGAATGCTTTGGCGGCAATTTTGCTGGGTGAAGATGAATTGGCCCGTGGCGCGGTGACAGTACGTGATCTGGAAAGTGGTGAGCAGAGCGAAGTTGCACTGGACGGGCTGGTTGATCATCTGGCAAAGTTCAAGGCTTAAGGCATAAGCGTTAGGTCAAGATGGCAGGGTTATTTTCAAGCGATGTCAAGGTACAGGTAATTGGGGCGAACCATCGCTCCAGTTCACTGGCGTTGCGTGATCGTTTGTTTCTGGATGAACCCGAGGTCATTCCCTTTCTGGATCAGCTCAAAGATGATGGTGTTGAACAGTGCTTGGTGATTTCCACGTGCGATCGGGTGGAAATCCATTGTGTGGATCATGACGCGAAAAAAGCCCGTGATATTATTGTCAAACACCTTGCCAAACGCGCCGAGCTGGATGAAGGTACTTTAGAAGGCCAGCTCTATTTCCTGCAAGATCAAGAGGCTGTACGCCAAATTTTCCGTGTGGCCTCGTCTCTTGACAGTCTGATGGTAGGCGAACCCCAAGTGGTTGGTCAGGTCAAAGATGCACATCGTCTGGCTATTGAAGCAGGGAGTGTCGGGACTGAGCTGGAACGGATTTTTCAGGCGGCTTATTCGACATCTAAAAGGGTGCGCACAGAAACAGCTGTGGGCGAACGCCCTGTTTCCATTGCCTCGGTTGCCGTGCAGATTGCCAAGGAATTGCATGGCGATTTAGATCGCTGCAAAGGCTTGCTCATTGGCGCAGGTGACATGGGTGAATTGACTGCGCAAAATCTGATTGAAACGGGTCTAAAAGATTTTACCTGTATCCATTCATTTGCTGGGCGCGCGAAAATGATTTCGCGTCATCTGTCGTGCCATTTTGGGGAGTTTGAAGAACGGGACCGTTTGGCCTGCGAGGCTGATATTATCGTTACCTCCATGAATAAACGTTCCCGTGTGGTGTCTAAAGAAATGGTGGAGGCTGCCCTAAAGGCGCGTAAGAATAAGCCCATTTTTATCATTGATACGGGCATTCCCGGCGATGTGGACCCGGCGGTCAATGATGTGGATGGGGCCTTTCTTTATGACCTGCACGATCTGGAACAGGTCGCCATGGAAGGCCGCGCCTCGCGCGAAGCAGAAGCGCGGGCGGCCAGTGCCATATTAGAAAAAGAACTCAGTGACTTTTTTAAAGGTAAGGATGAACGTGGGGCCGTGCCATTGGTGACGTCTTTGCGTGAACGGTTTGAAGCAGAACGCCAGTCGGTCTTGGCGACCCATGGCGGGGATGCAGATAAGGCAACTCGTTTGCTGATTAACCGTTTGCTCCATAGCCCGAGTGAAGAATTACGCAGCTTGTCTGCAATGAAAAAGAAAAAAGAATGGGAAAAGGCCAGTGCGCTGATCACCCAACTTTTCCTGAAGGAGAAATAAGACGTGAGCTTTCAAGAAACATTAAGTCAGGTGGTCAATCGCCATGAAGAACTCGAAGCCTTGATGGCCGATAGCTCTTCCCTCAGTGCGTCTGAATTCACCAAAATGTCCAAGGAATATGCCGATCTCACCCCGGTGGTGGAAGCGGTGAAATCCTTGCGTTCTGCCCAAAGTGAGATGGAAGAATGTGAAGCCCTCATGAGCGATGAGGATTGCGATGCGGAAATGAAAGAATTGGCGGAAGCTGAATTTCATGAGCTGAAAAAAAGCATTCCTGAGCGCGAACGCGAAGTCCAGTTGATGCTGTTGCCCAAGGATGAGGCGGACGAGAAAAACGCCATCATCGAAATTCGTGCAGGTACAGGCGGGGATGAAGCGGCCTTGTTTGCAGCAGACCTTTATCGCATGTATCAGCGTTATGCCGAACGTATGGGCTGGAAATTTGAAATTATGGATTTCAATGAAATTGGCATTGGCGGGTTTAAAGAAGTTTCGGCCATGATCACTGGGAAAAACGTGTTTGCTCGTTTTAAATATGAATCCGGTGTCCATCGGGTACAGCGTGTGCCGGAAACAGAAAGTGGCGGGCGTATCCATACCTCTGCGGCAACTGTGGCCGTGTTGCCTGAAGCCGAAGATGTAGATATTAAAATTGATGCGAAAGATTTGCGCATTGATACCTATCGTTCCCAAGGCGCTGGCGGCCAGCACGTCAACACCACCGATTCAGCGGTGCGGATCACCCATATTCCGACAGGTTTGGTGACACAATGTCAGGACAATAAGTCCCAGCATAAGAACAAAGACCAAGCCATGAAAATGATGCGTGCCAAACTGTATGATCATGAACGTCAGCAACTGGATGCGGAACGGGCCGCAGATCGTAAAAATCAGGTGGGCTCGGGTGATCGCTCAGAACGTATTCGCACCTATAACTTCCCACAGGGACGTATTTCTGATCACCGCATTAACCTGACGCTCTATCGACTGGAAGAAGTCCTGCAAGGTGATTTGGATGAAGTGATTGATGCACTGATTTCTGAAGATCAGGCGCAAAAACTGGCGGAATTGGGCTAACCCCTTTATCGTCACCCCCAACTTGATTGGGGAACAGCGTGATTTGATGACTGCCTAGATTCCCAATCAAGTTGGGAATGACATAGGATGTAGTATGGACACTATTGCGACAAGATTAACAGAAACAATTCAACGCCTTGAGACCGCAGGCATTGACAATGCCCGCTTTGAGGCGCGCCTGTTGCTGTGTCATGTGCTGGATGTGGAGCTGCAAGTCCTTATTGGATATCCAGAACGTGAGATCAGTACTGATCAAGTTTCTAGCTTGGAAGACTTGTTGATCCGTCGCGAAAACCGTGAACCCATGTCCCATATTTTGGGGGAGCGGGAATTTTGGAGCTTGCCGTTTAAAGTGACCAAAGACACCCTGACGCCGCGCCCTGATAGCGAAACATTGGTCGAAGCCGTATTAAAATATTTACCGGATCCAACGCAAGAATTACGGGTACTTGACCTTGGCGTGGGAACAGGCTGTTTATTACTGTCTATTTTATCGGAATATGAACAGGCAACGGGGCTGGGGATTGATATCAGCCCCAAGGCACTGGATGTGGCGATTGAAAATGCCAAACGTCTGGGCTTTGAAGATCGCAGCCGTTTCCAGATTGGCAATTGGGCGGAAGGAATTGACGAGACATTTGATCTTGTTCTCTCCAATCCCCCTTATATTCCCCTAAGTGATGAAAAAGATCTGGAACCGGAAGTCAAAGAGTATGAACCCGCAGGCGCGCTTTTTGCCGGGGTAGACGGGTTAGATGATTATCGCAAGCTGGCTGAATGCTTGCCCTACTTGTTAAAAAACCAAGGATTTGCGGTGATTGAACTGGGGATTGGGCAGGCAGAAGCGGTCACAAAGCTGATGACAGAGACAGGCTTGGAGGTCATAGAGGCCCCGCGTGATCTCTCAGAAATTGAGAGATGTTTGGTAATTCGCAAAAAACTTTAAAAAAAGCTTGGAAAAGTCGCAAAACCCCTTTAGGTTGGAGGGGTAACGGACACATTGAAAAGCCGCTTGGTTTAAGAGCTTTCGGCTGGTGATTTTTTCCGTAAATATTAGCTAAGACTTCCCATAATCAATGCAACACCTGTTTAGGTGTGTTGTAAATGTTGCTTTGCAATGTGATGTGGGAATTGGGTGTACTTCTATTTATATATCAGGATCCATGAGACAAGGTTCCAACAATCAGAACAATCGTCGTGGGCGTGGCCGGGGCCATAACCACAACCATAATCGTCGCCACAACCATCATGGCAATCGCAACCAGAACTTCGATAGTAATGGCCCAAGTGGTCGTATTCGCGGTACAGCCAAGCAGATTCACGATAAATATCTGCAACAGGCTAAAGATGCGATTTCTGCCGGGGATCGTGTTTTGGCTGAAAGCTTGTTCCAGCATGCAGACCATTATGGCCGTATTGCTGCACAATTTGCGCCAAAGCCACGTCCGGAAGCGGAAGAAGCAGCTCCGGCAGAAACTGCTGAGGCAGGGCAAACTGCAGAAGCACCTTCCGGGGAAGCTGAAAGTGATGAGGCTGTAACAGTTGCTATTGAAGATGGGGATACATCCACGTCTGAGCAGCCTGAGCTGGAGCTGGAAGCAGAACCTGTTGAAGAAAAGCCAAAGCGTCGCACAACAACGCGTCGTACGACTCGCAAAAAAGCGGATGCAGATGCACCGAAATTGGGTGGTGGTGCCAATGCCGTTCCTGATTTTCTGGCCCGTCCGGTTGAAGTAGAGGGCGAGGAAAAGGCAGAGGCTGAGGTCGAAGAAGAAAAACCGAAGCGTCGCACACGCCGTACGACCACAACGACACGCAAAACTACAACGCGTCGCACCACCCGTAAAAAAACGGAAGAGGCTGCTGAGGCGAGTGAAGAAACAGAAGCTGCGGTTTAAATCGCTTTCTTTCTTCAAGAATAATAAAACGCTCCGGTTTTTTGATCGGGGCGTTTTTTATTTCTGGCGATATTCACGATGGCACTTTTTACAACCAGCGACCAGCTTTTCAAAAGCTTCAAGGAGTTCAAATTCTTCTTGGTCTTGGGCAAGTTTGGCAAGGTTGTTGGCATCTATAGCCATCATATTGAGTTGACCGGAGAATTCTTCCCAGTTTGTCCAGATGTTTTCCTTGGCTTCCGATACCATGGAGATGCTGCCTTTGGGGAATTTATCGACAACCAGTTTTGCAGCCCGTGAAATCGCCATGGCTCCCTTTTCAACGGCCTTTAAGTCCATATCAGCAGCTCCCATGGCAATGGGGGCAATCGCTTTGGTGTTTTTGCCGATCACTTTCATCAGGTCCATCCGTTCTTTGACAACGCCTGTGGCTCCATCATGGGCGTGAGCTTGAAAAGCAGTAAAAAGACCAAGAATGAAAAATGTGGTCAGGATAGTTTTGCGAAACACAATTAAACTCCGGTGATATTAATTCTAATCTGCAAAAGACAGTGCCAGAAAATCAAACCTTGCGCAACCAACCCCTTGAACCATATTCTGTTTTAGAAGTTTTGAATGTCACGTCGCTTCAAAGAAGGGCGGACAACGGAAACTGTCGAACACAATTGATAGGTCACGATTATGAATATCGAAAAATATACAGAACGTGCGCAAGGTTTTTTGCAAGCCGCCCAGCAGGGGGCACTGCGTGATAACCATCAGCGCTTCACACCTGAACATCTTTTAAAAGTTCTTCTCGATGATGATGAGGGCTTTGCCTCAAGCCTGATTGAAGAAGCAGGCGCTAAGCCCAAAGTCGCACGCAAAGCTAATGAACAAGCGCTAAAAGCCATGCCTGTGGTCGAAGGCAGCGGGGCAGGGAACTTGTATCTGTCTTCTGAAATTGCCAAGCTTTTGCAACAGGCCGAAGATGCTGCCAATAAGGCAGGGGATGAATTTGTCACGGTAGAAATGTTGTTGCTGGCCTGCGCTCTCTCTGTGGGCACGCCAGCGGGTAATGCCTTGAAAGAAGCCGGTGTGACACCGCAAAATCTGAACGCGGCGATTAATGCCATGCGTAAAGGGCGCAAAGCGACATCGGCCAATGCGGAAAGCAATTTTGATGCGCTGAATAAATATGCCCGTGACCTTACCCAAGCCTCCTCAGAAGGAAAGCTGGATCCGGTGATTGGTCGGGATGAAGAAATCCGTCGCACTATTCAGGTCTTGTCCCGTCGCACGAAAAACAACCCGGTCCTGATTGGGGAACCGGGTGTCGGTAAAACGGCTATTATCGAAGGGCTGGCGAACCGGATTGTGCAAGGTGATGTACCGGAAAGTCTGGTGAATAAAAAACTTCTGGTGCTTGATCTTGGTGCGCTGGTTGCCGGGGCAAAATTCCGTGGGGAATTTGAAGAGCGCTTGAAATCAGTGCTCGAAGAAGTCAGCGCCAGTGAGGGGGAGATTATCCTTTTCATTGATGAAATGCATACACTCGTTGGCGCGGGCGCATCAGAAGGGTCCATGGATGCGTCAAACTTGCTGAAACCGGCTTTGGCTCGCGGCGAACTTCATTGTGTTGGAGCAACTACGCTGAATGAATATCGCAAATATGTGGAAAAAGACGCCGCCTTTGCCCGGCGTTTTCAGCCTGTCTTTGTCTCTGAACCCACGGTGGAAGATAGCATTTCCATCCTGCGCGGGATTAAGGAAAAATATGAACTCCATCACGGTGTGCGTATTACGGATACAGCCTTGGTTTCAGCCGCGACTCTATCCAATCGCTATATCACGGATCGTTTTTTGCCCGATAAGGCCATTGATTTGATGGACGAGGCCGCATCGCGCCTGCGTATGGAAGTGGATTCCAAGCCCGAAGAAATTGATGAACTGGATCGCCGTATCATTCAGCTCAAGATCGAACGTGAAGCTTTAAAAAAAGAAACCGATCAAGCCTCACAAGACCGCCTGACCATGATTATCAAGGATCTGGAAGACCTTGAGATTAAATCGGGCACCTTGACCAAGAAATGGCGGGAAGAAAAAGACGCACTGGCGGACGCCACCAAGCTGAAAGAATTGTTGGAACAAGCCCGCACTGCTGTTGAAATCGCACAGCGTGAAGGCAAACTTGAACAAGCTTCTCAATTACTTTATGGCGAAATTCCCCAGTTGGAAGAAAAAATCCGCGAGGCTGAAGAGGCTCAGCATGACCGCAGTATGGAACAGGCTGTGGGCGATGAACATATTGCGTCGGTCGTTTCACGCTGGACGGGTGTTCCGGTTGACAAGCTTTTGCAAGGCGAGCGTGAAAAACTGGTGCAAATGGAAGAAAATCTTGGCAAGCGGGTGATCGGACAAAGCGAAGCCTTGCAGGCGGTTTCCGATGCGGTGCGCCGGTCACGTGCTGGTTTGCAAGACCCGAATCGCCCCATCGGTTCTTTCCTTTTTCTTGGCCCAACCGGTGTGGGGAAAACCGAACTGACCAAGGCGCTGGCTGAATTCATGTTTGATGATGAAACCGCCCTTGTGCGTATCGACATGTCTGAATATATGGAAAAACATGCGGTTGCCCGCCTGATCGGTGCACCACCGGGCTATGTCGGCTATGAAGAAGGCGGGGCCTTGACCGAAGCGGTCCGCCGTCGCCCCTATCAACTGGTTCTGTTTGACGAGATTGAAAAGGCGCATCCCGATGTCTTTAACGTCTTGTTACAAGTTTTGGATGAAGGTCGCTTGACCGATGGTCAGGGCCGCACGGTGGATTTTAAAAATACCCTGATTATCCTGACTTCGAACCTGGGGGCTGAAATTATGGCTGCTCAGGAAGAAGGTCATGATTCCACCGAAATCCGCGATCAGGTGTTGGAGGTCGTCCAATCCTCGTTCCGTCCGGAATTTTATAACCGCCTTGATGAAGTGATCATGTTCCACCGTCTGTTCCGTGAACATATGGACGGGATTGTCAATATTCAGCTTAAACGTCTCGAGTCTCTGTTGATGGAGCGCAAAATTGTCCTTGATCCAGACCGTAACGCCTTGGATTGGCTGGCCGATGAAGGCTATGACCCGGCCTATGGTGCACGTCCATTAAAGCGGGTGATCCAAAAATCATTGAAAAATCCACTGGCTGTGATGATGTTGGAAGGCCGTGTCCAAGATGGGGATGAGGTCCGACTGAGCACTGATGAGGTAGGGCTGACCATCAATGGGCATAGCGTGCTTGATTTGTAGGTAGCATGCCTGTGACTGCCATCACTTCACCTTTCCTGCCTTTTTTGCTATATTATATAGAAAGATAAGGCAGGAATAATCCGATGGTTGATAACATCTTTCTAAGTACGACCCAGTCCAGTCTGTTGCAATCCACGCAACAGACGGCCTTTGTGCGCCAAAGAAGCTCAGAAGCCTTATCGACCGGGCGTCGAGTTAATGAACCCCGTGATGAGCCCGTTGACTATTTTCGTGCACAAGCCTTGCTTAGTCGATTAAGCGATCTTGGCGAAGTCAAAAGCAGTATTTCACTGGGGCAAAATACGATTCAGGCCAGCTCAAGCGGACTGGATGCGGTTGAAGATCTAGGGAATCTGCTGAAGGGGATTGCCAATTCTGCCAAGACGGCCGAATCAGCTGTGGAACGTGATGCATTGGTTACCCAGTTTAATGAAATCAGTAGTCAGATTGATAATCTGGTTGGTGATACAAGCTTTTTGGGCACGAATCTTTTGGAAACCACGTCCAGTCGGTTAAATACCCAGGTTGGAGATTCGTCTTCATCCACGCTTTTGACCGAAGGCAGTAATAACACTATTGCCGGATTGGGCATTGGGGATGCAAGTGCGGATTATAACGGCTTTGCAACACTCAGCGATATTGATGCTGCGATCTCTGCTGTGGATCAAGCCATTGCCACGACCCGTTCGACACAGGCGGATTATGCAACAGACCTTGCGATTCTCAATACCCGTGAGGATTTTGTGGATGACCTGAGCGCAGAATTGCAACGTGGTGTCGATCAAACGGTGAATGCAGACCTGAATGAAGAGGCCGCAACACAACTGGCAGCGCAGGTACGCTCCAGTCTGGCAACAACAGGGCAGCGGATTTTGGCAGAAGGTCAATCCCTTCTAGTTTCAATCTTTTAAGGGGCGGTGATGGAACGGGGCTATGCCGCTTATGGTCAAACCCATAAAAACAGCTTGCAAGGCCGCGCTTTGGAAGGCGAAGCTTTCATGAAAGCCGTGCGCCTTTTAACCCGTGCACAAGATCGCCCCGGCAATAAGCGATTCTTACAGGAAGCATTGGACTATACACAAAAGCTCTGGACGATTGTGCAGGCCGATCTGAAGTCCCCGTCCAATCATTTAGACGAATCTCTGAAATCAAATCTCTTATCGCTCAGTCTTTATGTGGATCGCGAATGTATGGCTGCAGCAAAAAGCCCCCAAAGGCTGAACCTTCGGGGGCTGATTGATGTGAATAATGATGTCGCTCGTGGCTTATTGAGCACTGGCGACTGAGATGACGGGGGCCAGCGATGCATATTGCTGGTCATATTGGCTTTTCACATCCATGAAACGAGCCAGTTCTGCCCCTTTAA
>NZ_CP038255.1:3787500-3832570 GCF_004564135.1 Terasakiella sp. SH-1
GGGGGACCACCCTCCAAGGCTAAATACTCCTATACGACCGATAGTGTACCAGTACCGTGAGGGAAAGGTGAAAAGCACCCCGATAAGGGGAGTGAAAGAGAACCTGAAACCGGATGCCTACAAGCAGTCGGAGCAGACTTGATCTGTGACGGCGTACCTTTTGTATAATGGGTCAGCGAGTTAATTTATCGAGCAAGCCTAAGCCGATAGGCGTAAGCGCAGCGAAAGCGAGTCTGAATAGGGCGACTGAGTTCGATGGATTAGACCCGAAACCAGGTGATCTAGGCATGAGCAGGTTGAAGGTGCGGTAACACGCACTGGAGGACCGAACCCACGTCTGTTGAAAAAGACGGGGATGACTTGTGCCTAGGGGTGAAAGGCCAATCAAACCTGGAGATAGCTGGTTCTCCGCGAAATCTATTTAGGTAGAGCGTCAGATGAATACCATCGGGGGTAGAGCACTGGATCGGGACGGGGGGCGCGAGCCTTACCAACTCGAACCAAACTCCGAATACCGATGAGTACTATCTGGCAGACACACTACGGGTGCTAAGGTCCGTAGTGGAGAGGGAAACAGCCCAGACCACCAGCTAAGGTCCCTAAATCACGTGCTAAGTGGGAAAGGATGTGGGAAGGCCAAAACAACCAGGAGGTTGGCTTAGAAGCAGCCACCCTTTAAAGAAAGCGTAACAGCTCACTGGTCTAATTAAGCCGTCCTGCGCCGAAGATGTACCGGGGCTCAAGCCGTGTACCGAAGCTGTGGACAGTCTTTTGACTGTGGTAGCGGAGCGATCTGTAAGCCTGCGAAGGTGATGCGCGAGCATTGCTGGAGGTATCAGATGCGAGAATGCTGACATGAGTAGCGATAAACAGTGTGAGAAACACTGTCGCCGTAAGCCCAAGGGTTCCTGCGCAAGGCTAATCCGCGCAGGGTGAGTCGGCCCCTAAGACGAGGACGAAAGTCGTAGTTGATGGGAATCAGGTTAATATTCCTGAACCTGGAGGTAGTGACGAATGCCGGTAGTTGTACACGCTTATTGGATTGTGTGTGCAATCATGGTGTTCCAGGAAATAACTCCTCCGTATAGACCGTACCCCAAACCGACACAGGTGGGCAGGTAGAGCATACCAAGGCGCTTGAGAGAATGGTGTTGAAGGAACTCGGCAAAATTCACCCGTAACTTCGGGATAAGGGTGACCCATATGAAGGCAACTTTTTATGGGTGTCACAAAATTGGGGGTGGCGACTGTTTACTAAAAACATAGGGCTCTGCGAAGTCGCAAGACGACGTATAGGGTCTGACGCCTGCCCGGTGCCGGAAGGTTAAAAGGAGTGGTGCAAGCCATGAATTGAAGCCCCGGTAAACGGCGGCCGTAACTATAACGGTCCTAAGGTAGCGAAATTCCTTGTCGGGTAAGTTCCGACCTGCACGAATGGCGTAACGACTTCCCCGCTGTCTCCAACACCAACTCAGCGAAATTGAACTCTCCGTGAAGATGCGGAGTTCCTGCGGTTAGACGGAAAGACCCCGTGCACCTTTACTATAGCTTCGCAGTGGCATTAGTATTCAAATGTGTAGAATAGGTGGGAGGCTTTGAAGCAGCGACGCCAGTTGTTGTGGAGCCACCTTTGAAATACCACCCTTTTGAATATTGATGTCTAACCGCGGTCCGTGAAACCGGATCCGGGACCCTGCGTGGTGGGTAGTTTGACTGGGGCGGTCGCCTCCCAAAGCGTAACGGAGGCGCACGATGGTAAGCTCAGGCTGGTCGGAAATCAGCTTTTAGAGTGCAATGGCATAAGCTTGCCTGACTGTGAGTCTGACAAGACGAACAGAGACGAAAGTCGGTCATAGTGATCCGGTGACTCCTCGTGGAAGGGTCATCGCTCAACGGATAAAAGGTACGCCGGGGATAACAGGCTGATACTACCCAAGAGTTCACATCGACGGTAGTGTTTGGCACCTCGATGTCGGCTCATCACATCCTGGGGCTGGAGCAGGTCCCAAGGGTTTGGCTGTTCGCCAATTAAAGTGGTACGTGAGCTGGGTTTAGAACGTCGTGAGACAGTTCGGTCCCTATCTGCCGTAGGTGGAGGATACTTGATAGGAGCTGCCCCTAGTACGAGAGGACCGGGGTGGACGAACCTCTGGTGTACCAGTTGTTGTGCCAACAGCATCGCTGGGTAGCTAAGTTCGGAAGGGATAACCGCTGAAAGCATCTAAGCGGGAAACCCCCCTAAAAACTAGGTATCCCTGAGAATCGTGGAAGACTACCACGTTGATAGGTCAGGTGTGGAAGTGTGGTAACACATGAAGCTAACTGATACTAATCATTCGATAGGCTTGAATAGCTTACCATCATGCGTAGAAGTAAAAATCTACTGCATTAATCAACTCAGATACTTAAAAGTATAATAGAAGGCAACCTGCACAAGTGTGCAGGCCGGAACAAAGCCCACTTAAGGGCGAACGTGAAGGAGCCGAGCGGCGCTTAAGCGCTAATGAAGATAATCTCTGTTCTCTTTGGATGGCTTGGTGGTTATGGCACGTGGCAAACACCCGATCCCATCCCGAACTCGGCCGTGAAAACACGTTGCGCTGATGGTACTTCGTCTTAAGGCGCGGGAGAGTAAGTCGCTGCCAAGCCTTCCAAACAGAACAGATAATAACCTAAACACAATCGTTACAAAAAAGCCGCCCAGATGGACGGCTTTTTTTGTTTTTGATCCTTGATTCTCCTTATCGGTATATATAAAGTTTTTATGAAACTTGGTGAACACCATGTTGATTTCCTTTGGATATTGGCACCTGAAACAAGCTGATTTGCACGAAGCAAGTGGTGACTACTCTTGTGGCTGTCCTGCCGATGCACAAAGCCGCCGTATCATCGAAATCGTTGATTCCGGTGTGATCGAAGAAGAGCAGGAATGTTCTTTGAACTAAGAGCCCTAGAGGTTTCTTGGACATAAAAAAAAACCGATCCTAAGTGGGTCGGTTTTTTTTAGGGGCTGAAGTAGCTAAGGGTTAATGTTTAGCCTGTTTATACCATATTTTCAGCTGCTTTAGGAGGTCTGCGTGGTTGCCTCCATTGAAACGCCATTCACACTCCTTGAGAAACCAGTAGAAATGGTCAGTTTTGATACCGTTGAATTTCCGCATATGACGCTTTGCCCGATTCCAAAAGTTCTCAATGCCATTGATGTGATTTTGTTTGTCTGCAAAGAGTTTGGAATGGTTGATGCGGCGGTGATGAAAGTCCGAAACATCCAATGCGTTGTAGGCACCGAACGTATCGGTATAGACGATACTGTCAGGCTCGACCTTCTCCTGAATAATCGGTAACAGCGTCTCTGTCTTTGCATTGGGAATGATTGCCGTATAGACCTTGCCACCCCGCTTTAAAAGGCCAAACACAGCCACTTTGCCGCCAGCACCACGACCTCGTTTTCCTTTACGGACACCGCCAAAATAACTTTCATCAGCTTCAATCTCGCCTTGCAAACGATAGCTCGGCAACTTGCTGGCAATCAATTGGCGAAGCCGCATGAAGAAGCGGATCGATGTGTTCGCTTGGACACCTACAATTTCAGCAGTCGCACGAGCCGTGCTGCCTGCGACAAAATGCTCAATCAACTTGCTTTGCTGACGTAAAGTCAGATGACTTTTTCGGATGTACATCGTAGCCATTATAGAACCTCTTTCAGTCCTTAGCTACTTCAGCCCCTTTTTTTATGTTTCATAGAAACGGTTTGTTTTGCAGGACTACAGCCCTTTTCTCTAAATCTGACCCGTTTCATGAAGCCTTATACTTTGTTTGAGTTATGAAAATTGTGCAAAGCGATGTGGGCCATCGGTTAAGCAAATTGACGCGACACAAGAAAAGATAAACGTGAAAGCGGGTCAGGTTTAGAGAAAAGGGCTGTAAGATTATTCAGGAAGGTATTTATTATAGATTTTGCCGAAGGTGCCATCTGAGACCAGTTTTTCCATGGCCTGTAAAATCTTTTCTTTGGCATCCTGTTTTTTGCTGCTCCGGGAAAAATGCAGCCAGTCTTCTTTTACGTTCAGCTGATAGGGGGGGCTTAATTTAGACAGGTCAACATTCATTTCCTTGAAGGTATAGTAAAGCGTTGCGGCTGTGCCAACAATAGCATCCACTTTACCTGCCATTAAAAGGGTAATGCCATGACGGTAGTTTTTTGTCGTGACCTTTTCAATAGTAGGGTCATTGTCAAATTGAGGGTGGAACTTGCCACCGCTGCGAACCCCGATTTTGATCTTTCTTAAATCTTCATACTGTTCGGTTGTGATCCCCTGACGGCCAATCACGATGATTTCAAGGCCATGCCATTTGGCAATGGGTTCTGCTGCTTTTTCACTGGCTGCACTGCGAAAAAAGATGCCGAAATCAGAGGCACCATTTTCCAGGCGTAAAAAGACGCGTTTATATGGTGTGAGAATCATATCAATATCTGTTCCGATTTCTTTTGAAATCGCATTGACCACATCGGCCTGAATACCGCTGATCTCTTTATTCTCATCCAAATAGCCCCAGGGCGGGATGTTAAATAAGACAGCCTGTATTTTATCTGCCGCCTTCGCAGGTGTAGCAGCACTTAAAAAAGCCATTAGGATCAGAGACAAACAAAGGGCATTTACACGAAGCCCGTATCTTTTTACGCGCATTGTAATTTCTCTATCAATACAATTTAGATATTATATCTTAATAGGATAGAGCAATATTTAAATTAATTCAATTCCGGCAAAAGTATAGTTCATCACGTTTTTGCATAATGCTTATGCAGTATCACTCACTTTTTTCACATAGATTGATTTAAGCCCCATGGGGCCAATGCCTGGAATCTTACAGTCAATATCGTGATCTCCATCTACAAGCCGGATGTTTTTCACTTTGGTCCCGACTTTCACCACTGAAGAGGAGCCTTTCACTTTCAGGTCTTTGATCACGCTGACCGTATCGCCATTGGCCAAAGGGGTGCCATTGGCATCACGAATAATCGCTTCATCGGTTGTTTCTGCTGTTAAGGACCATTCATGGGCACATTCAGGGCAGATTAAAATCTGTCCGTCTTCATAGGTATAAGGGGAGGTACATTGCGGGCAGGGAGGAAGCTCATTCATCGTGGTCTGCTTTCATTCCAAATCAGAAGGGTTATTCGGCAAGCTTGAAAAGAGTTTGCATTTTATTGGCTGCCCCGCTGCCTGCTTCGGCATAGATGTTATAGACTTCATCCACTCCGGCAGCTTTTAATTCGCCAACTTCATCTTCAAACTTGGCAATGGCGACAATCGGGCCTGTATAGCCTTTTGCACGCAGTTCCTTGCCGGCCACCACATTGGATGAACCGTTAGGCATTGCCAAAAGGATTAAGTCAACCGATGAGCGCCCATGGGCCACCCGTGACCAGAATTCCGGGTTGGTCGCATCCCCCAAAATCATTTGGCGACCGGTTTTACTGAGACGCTCGACTTCTTTGGGGTCCTGGTCAATGCCTAGAATCTTGCCTGCGCTTCTTTCCTGCATTTCATCATAAGCCGCACGTCCGACCCGTCCCATGCCAAAGATCAAAATGGAATGGTCGGTAATATCAATATCCTCATCCCCCTTAAGGCGGGATTTGGTTTCAAAGTTTTTCAAGAAGCGGCGATAGCGGGTATATAGTTTATCGCTGATAAAACTGAATGGGGCGGCAATGACAAATGAGGCGGATAAGGCAAGGGCGACAACTGTGAGCCATTGGCTTTCCATCCAGCCTGTTGAAATGGCAATGGCTGTCACGATCAGGCCGAATTCACTGTAGTTTGCCAAAGACAGGGTGGCGAGGGCACTGCCCCGTGCACGCAGGCGAAAACGGGTGAAAAGAACGTAAAACAAAATAACCTTGATCGGGATCAGCAACAACAACAAGGCGGCTGCGCCAAATGTCTCAAGTGTAGGCAGGCCCGTCAATCCAATGGTCAGGAAAAAACAGACGAGGAAGACATCCTTAAAGCCCAGCAGGGTATGGGCCAGCTCGCTGCTTTTTTTATGACTGGCAAGCAGCACCCCCATGATCAAGGCCCCAAGGTCCCCCTTCATCCCGACCAGTTCAAAGACCGCAGCCCCGCCAAGGGCGATAGAAAAACCAAAAACAGTGAGCAGTTCCTTATGCCCGCTCATTTCCAGCACTTTGCCCAGCATATGGCGCGCGGGAATGAGCAAAAACAACCCCGTCGCCCAAATGGAAGGGATTTTGCCACTGGATAAAGCCAAGAAGATAACAGCGGCAATATCCTGCATGACCAGCACACCGATGGCAACTTGACCATAGCGTGAAGACAAGGCACCACGATCTTCCAGGGTTTTAACGGCAAAAACCGTACTGGAAAAGGACAGAGCAAATGCCAGAATGGCAGCTGTTTTCATATCAATCCCTGCAAAAACAGAGAGACCGATCATCCCCAGCCCCAAAATGAAGCACAGGGCCACCACAATGGAAATTGCCATATGGCTCAGCGTTGTTGCCCAGATTTCTGGTTTAAGCAGGCTTTTAAGCTGTAGCTTCAAGCCAATGGTAAAGAGCAAAAGGGTGACACCCAGATCGGCAATGCCATTGAGGAAACTATCTTGCTGCACCCCCAAAAGATGCAGCATAAACCCGGCCAGCAAAAAGCCAACCATGGGGGGTAGTTTTACCTGTTGCACAAGCAGACCAAAGATAAAGGCAATGGCAATCCATGCAGGGTCTTGATATTCAATTGCGCTAAGCAAGCTCTCCATGGCGACCTACCCGCCCTTTCATTTGTTGTGTACCCAGTTAAAGTATAATCACTCTTTCCTGCAATTACAGGGTCAGGACAATCTTGCCAACATGTTTTTTTGTTTGGAAAGCGGCTTGTGCAGCTGCAATGTCTGCCAAAGGGTAGGTTTGTGCCACCAGTGGCTTGATTTTGCCTTGTTCGATATAGGAAATCAGGTTCCCGAAGACCTCTTCTTCCAAGACCGTACAGCCAAAGAAACTTAAGTCTTTTAAATAGAGGGTGCGTAAATCCAGCTCCACCATCGCCCCGCCGATGGCACCGGATACCGCATAACGCCCTTTGGGTTTCATAACCTCTAACAAGTGAGGCCATTGGGCACCACCCACAAGGTCAATCACCACATCCACACTGTTATGGCCCAATTGCGCAACAAGCTCAGCGTCTCTGGACAAGGTTATATCTGCGCCGATTTGCTTAAGTGTTTCTTCTTTGGATGGACTTGTGATGGCAATGACTTCGGCCTTGCGGGCTTTGGCCAATTGAACTGCTGCTGATCCGACCCCACCGGACGCACCGGTGATTAAAACACGTTCTCCTTCGCCAACAGCTGCACGGGTTAACATGTTTTCTGCGGTGGAATAAGAACAAGGGAAAGAGGCAAGTTCAGCACTGGAAAGATCACAGCTAAGTCCATAGGCATGGCGTGAGGCCACGACCGTATATTGTGCAAACCCGCCGTTACATTCTGAACCAAAATACCATGGGTTTTCCAGTGTTTGTCCTTGTGCCTCTACAAGGCAGGGTTCAATTAAAATACGTTCCCCAATGCGGTCTTGAGAAACACCAGCACCAACGCCAACAATCACTCCGCATACATCAGCCCCTTGTATTAAGGGCAGTTGGAGCGCCTTTCCAGCCCAGGAAGCGTCTTCTGCGTCTTGATCACCTTTGGAATACCAGCCGATGCGGGTGTTGATGTCGGTATTATTTACCCCGGCGGCTTCAACACGCACCAGTACCTCGTCGGCAGCCGGTGTGGGAATGTCAATATCATCACGATACTCCAGACATTCCGGCCCGCCATGACCTGTTAGATAAATGCCACTCATTTTTGAAGGAAGGTGTTGCATGGGAAATGCCTGTTTTATTGGAAGTTTTCATAAGCATAAGCAGTGTATGTGCAAAGAAAAGTTATTTTCTTAAAAAAAGATCGTAAGGTTTTCCCGTTTCATCCGTGTAACTTTATGTGCGGCTATTTCGGTCTGCACCGTGTTTAGAAAAACATGCCTTTAAGGAACAGGAGAAAGACGATGGATGCCATTGGCTCTTACGGCGGTGCAGGATCAATAGATCATGCCAAAATGCGCCAAGAGATGTTCAACAAAATCGACACAGATGGCGATGGACAGTTCAGTCTTGAGGAGTTTGAAGCTGCAAAACCGGCAGATGCCCCTGAAGACGCCCCTTCTGCAAGTGAAATGTTTTCCCAAATTGATTCAGATGGTGATGGTTTTGTCTCTGAAGAAGAATTTGGTAAGGCCCCACCACCTCCACCTCCGCCTGGTGGCGGCGGGATGATGGGCAGCGACATGATGTCGAGCTTGCTGCAAGCCCTTGAAGAATATTCTTCAACAACTGAGTCAGAAGAAGAGGATGACAGTGAAACAACCACTGTCTCTGAAACGGATGAAGAGTCTGAAACATCAACCACAACAGAAGCAGACATTTTGGAACTGATCCAAAGCGAAATGGAGAATTTCCGTAATTCTGCTTTCTCACAGGCGCAGAATGCCTATTCTAACGCCAGTGGTTTAGGTGCTATGTTTGCACAACAACAAACTCTTGCATCCCTGTAATTTCAGGTGATGCAAGCTTGTAACAAAGAATGGAAGTAAGGCATTGAGGGTACCTTTTGGGAAACAAAAGTCAGATGCCGTGCTTTTGGAACGTTTGGCCATAGGCGATCAAAAAGCCTTCCAGTCTTTGATACAAAAATATCTACCCTATATTCTGAAAACCGCAGAACGTATGACAGGTGATGCCAGTTTAGCCGAAGATATTGCCCAGGATGTTATGATCAAATTATGGGACAAGGCACCTGAATGGGACGAAAGGGGGCCAGCTGTCTTAAAAACATGGCTCTATCGGGTGACGGTTAATCTGTGCATTGATAAACAACGGGGGAAAAAACACCTCCCCATTGAACATATTGAGCTGTTACCCTCACTTGCGAAAGATGCTGTTTCCCATGTTCATGAAAAACAACTGGAAGACATTATCCAAAACCTGTTTTATGAACTCACTGAACAGCAACGCTTTGTGATTGTCCTGTCTTATTATGAAGGGTTAGGCGCAACAGAAATTGCAGAGATCATGGAGCTTTCAACAGGTGCGGTGAGCGGGTTGCTGCATCGGGCAAGAAACACATTAAAAATAAAATTATCAAAATTAGGTATAGAGGGCTGGGCAGATGACAAAAACAACAGATAAACAACTGGATAACTGGTTGGATCATTATAAGGTTGATACCTCCCATACCCGTTTGAAACGTTTGGAAGATGAGCTTCTCAGCCGTGTTGCAATCAGTGCCAATGTGATGTTCGCCCCCATGGGTTGGAAAGATCGTTTAATCACCGGGATCGGTGTTTGTTCCATTGCGTTGGCAACTGTTCTGATCAGTCAAATGATACAGGATGTCCCTGCAACACCTTTAATCACGGCTTATAGCTACCAGTATGCAGGATATTAAAGGATGATCACACGCAACTGGAAAAATATTCTGGCTTGGGGGTCCGTCATACTGAATGTGGTGTTGATCGCCATTATCATTGTGGGGCCACATCACCTTAAACCCCGCCCTCCCGGCCCCCCTTCCCCACAAAAGTTGTTTCGTCATATGGGGCAGGATTTAACGGGGCAGGACCGTGTGATTTTTGAACAACTTGTTGAAAAGCATTCCCGTTTGTTTGAAACCCATCACGAAGATATGCGCCGGGGGCTAGATGGTATTATTCGATCTGTGAAGGCAGAACCATTTGACCTTGAGCAGGTTAAGGCTGCCCATCAGATACATTCTGGTGAACGTCTTAAAATTGATCATGCGATTGCGAATTTTGTTATCGAATTGGTCAGCAAAATCTCACCGCAAGGCCGTCATCAACTTAGACTGAAACCACCACACAAACCGCGCTAAAGTTTCTCAAAAACGCAATAGATAAACTTTTGTTCTGCTGCCCATGGGGTCAGGTGTGTTTCTTTTTCCGTGTGCAACAGTTTAAATGCATTCCCTATTTCCTGTACAAGACTGTCAACGCTATAGCGTCGTACTGGTAAGCCGCTACATTTCTGGGGACCGTCTTGGGCAAAAGTGGATATAATCAAGCGACCTTGTGGTTTCAGGGCTTGAACAAGCTGGGCCTTATAGGCGTTGCGTTTTTCCATATCCGTTAAGAAATGAAAAACAGCCCGATCATGCCAGATATCATAACAATGTTTTGGCAAAGAAATTGTTGTCACATCCCCGATCATCCAATGCACAGAAGAAGAATGCTTTCCAAGGCGGGCTTGTGACTTTTCCAAAGCGGCAGCAGATAAATCCAGTACACTGACCTTGAGGTTTTCAGTTACCAGCCCATCCACCAGACGAGAAGCCCCACCCCCGATATCAATGATAGATGCTTGGTCACAAAACCTGTATTCCTTCACAAGGCGCAAGGACGTTTTTGCTTCAACCTGGAACCAGCTCACCTCATTTTCCGCTTTGCTGCAATAAACCTTTTCCCAATGTTCTTTCATGGCCTGTCTCCTTTCGGGCATAATCTTCACTCTAAACAAAACGCCCCCTTGAAAGCAAACAAGTGAAGTCTAATGTAAATATACATCTTCTCTCTTTGAAGGTTTGCTATGATGAGAAAATGGCTCGTTGCTTTGATGCTGGTTTACAGTTCAGTTGCTTATGCAGATACCTATCAGGTGGCTTCAACAACGGTTTCCCGAACTGTGGATGCTGCTTTTGAACGCATACGTCATATTTATCAAGTCGCCGGGCACGATCTTGAAATTGTTCTGGAATCAAATGCACGTAGCATTGAAAGTGCCAATAATGGCAAATATGATTGTGAGCTGGCCCGTGTGGCTGGGGTCAATGCGTTCTATAAAAACTTGATCCCTCTGGAAGACCCGTATTTCTATCAAGAACTTGTCATTGCCCATCATCATAATGAAACGGAAATCCCACGTAGCCTTGAAGAGTTGGCGGAGCTTCTTAAAAGAGGAAACCCTGTTGGCTTTCCCCGTGGCAATAAGTTTCTGACCAATGCCTTGAGTGTGTATGACGGGCAAGCTGTCACATCAGGTAAATCTTTAATGAAAATGGTTTCACGCGGGCGATTGCGCTACGCCGCCAGTTTTTTGGGTGTGATGGAGGTCCATACAGAAGAGTTTCCCGATGTGCGCGTCCGACTGGATCAGCCTTTACTGCGCATTCCCATGTTCCATTATGTTCATAAAAAAAATGAAAACCTTGTGAAACCACTGAGTCTTGCCACCAGACAGGTCAATGCGGACAATGGCGGCCCACCGTCCGTCATTGAAATGGAAAAAATGCTGGAAACGCTTTATAAACGCTAAAGCCTTTCCCTTTTGGCATTGCCTTCTATATAAACAAAATCACATCCTGTACCAAAGCTCCATCAGGTGATCCATATGATCAAACGTTTTTTCGCAACTTTGTTTGTTGCTTTCTTTCTTATGGGCAATAGCCTCCCAAGTCAGGCTCATCCCCACAGTTGGATTGATTTGGAAACGGCCCTGCTTTTTGATGAAAAGGGGCAGGTCACGGGCCTGTGGGTGGGATGGTTGTTTGATGATTACTATTCAGCCTTTACCCTTGAAGGGATGACCCCTAATGCGCAAGGGGCCTATGATCAACAGGCATTGAACCAACTGGCGGAGCAAAACCTGAAAAACCTGTCGGAATATTCCTATTTCACCTTCATTCAGGCGGATGGGCAAAAAGCTGATGTTCACCCGGTGACAGATTATAAAACCTTTGTGGAAAACAATCGTTTGTGGATGGAATTCACCATCACTTTAAAAGAGCCTCTTCACCCTAAAACGCAGAAACTTGAATATGCGGTTTATGACCCGACCTATTATGTGGAAATCCTCCATGCCGTAGAAGGAGATCCCATCCAGTTGATCGGGGAGGGGGCAGCAAGCTGTGGCTATCAGCTTAAAAAGCCAGAGCCTCCTCAGGAGCTTTCCCTGATGGCCGCAGGATTGGATAAAGATGAGAGTGCAGGCGATGGTATTGGGGTTCATTTTGCAGAACGGATTGAAATCTCATGCCAGTAGCGCTTCTGTTTCTTGCGCTGGTTATCTTTCCTGTTGAAGCTCTGGCAGCAGAAACCAGCATATGGTCCGAACTGGTCTATTACATTCGTACCCAACAACAAGCCTTTCACCGAGAACTTGCCGGTGCCATTCGTGCCCTGCAAAGCGGGGGAATTCAGGCCCTTTGGGGCATGGTTGGTGTCAGTTTTTTGTATGGGGTTTTTCATGCTGCAGGCCCCGGTCATGGCAAGGCGATTATCGGTACCTATTTGCTCAGTCAGGAAAGCCAGTTAAAGCGTGGGATTGTGCTGTCCTTTGCTTCTGCCTTTGTTCAGGGGTTGAGTGCTGTTGTGTTGGTTGAAGGGCTGGTGGGATTAATCGGCCTGTCGCGCAGTGATGCCAAAGATGCGGTGCCGATGTTGGAAACCGTCAGCTTTGGACTGATTGCCCTCATCGGGCTGGTCTTAATGAAACGGGCGGCTCAGGCATTCTGGAAAAAACATAAGCATGCCCATCACCATCATGAGCACGGACATGAACATGAATGCAGTACGTGTGGACATTCCCATGCCCCCAGTGCGGATATGCTGGATCAAAAGACAAGCTGGCGCGACAGCCTTGCCATCATCCTATCCGTTGGTATTCGCCCTTGTAGCGGTTCCGTCCTTGTCTTGATTTTTGCGGAAATCATTGGGTTAAGATGGGCTGGCATTGCTTCCATCTTTGCCATTTCTTTCGGTACCGCCATTACAGTCAGCAGCTTGGCAGTCTTAGCCGTCTATTTCAGAAAAGGGGCCTTGAAACTGGCGGAACAACAAAGTGGACAATTGGTACAGAACCTGTCCCTGGGGGCCGCATTCATCGGTGGCCTGTTCATCACCGCGCTTGGCACATCCCTTTTGATTGAAGCCAGCCAGACAAGCCACCCCCTGTTTTAATAGCCCATCCCTTTTGTTTTTTTATCAATAATAGAGTTGTCACCTGTAGGGGTGGCTCTATTCATAATTGAATCGTTTAAGCCATAAGGAAATGCGAAGACGGACTTAAGCACGGGGCAGTAAGGATGGTGGTTTGGCGTTCTTTTTACAATAGGCTAGAGACCTTTTTTCTGATTGCTCTGTGTTTACTCTTGGATGCCAGTATTCATAAAGAGGAATGATATTTATATGCCGTTCCTTTTTAAAATATGCAGGAAGCTTTTTGCTTTCCCCTTATGGGTTTTCTGCATGCTCTTCAGTTTATGCATCTATGTTTCCATATCAAGGCGTAACCCTTGGGGGTGATGCGTAACTTTCGATTCAGTTTGTATTTTCCCGTCTTCAAACGGTGCCTGAAAATAAGATAAGGAGCAGATACTTTGAGGCGAAAATATCTACTTTCCTTCATTCTTTTAAATGCGTTTGTGATAACGGCATGTTCTTATGATATTGGGTATTTTAAAGAAATACAAAATGAGGCCCTTCTTGCAGAAGAGATAAAGCGCTGGTCAGACGCAGAAGTTATGAATGTAAGGATTGAAAATAATCATTTCAGTCCAATGGTGATGCGTTTTGAAGCAGGAAAGAAATATGTGCTGAAATTACAGAATATGGATGAACGTACGCATTCTTTCCGGGCACCCGATTTTTTTGATTCCATTCATTTTGATTTGCTGGTTGAAGAGGGGCGTTATTATCGAATGCGCTATATCACCTCGCTGGTTTTAAGGCCCTTAAAGGTCAAGGAATATTATTTTATTCCAACCAAAGCAGATCGGTATGAATTTGATTCCGGGAATTATGCCTTTGCTATTCCGCCGCTTCACTTATCCTTTTTAGGGCCTGATAAAATAAATGCGACGTATGGGATCATTAATGTGACGCCTGAAGGTGAATTCTGCCGTTTGTTAGGAAAATCCAAGGGGTGTGAGCAGGGGGATAAACAATGAGGAAGATTTATTCCGTTATGATTGCCCTTTTAGTGGTCGTATCATTATCTTCTTGCAAAAAAATGGATTTGTCTAAACCAATATGGACACCCTCCCATGTGCAAAAGACGTTAGACCAACAAGCAAAGAAGCCTTCGTTGAATCAGGCTTATTACATCTGTTCGGACTGTCTTTTATTAGCCAAAGGCCAAACAGCTATTCACGCAGCCCCTGATAAAATTAAGGGAATGTTGGAAAAGGTTCATTTGATGGGGGAACGTGTTCAGTTTCAAGGCTGGGCAGCCGATATTGCGCATAGTCGACCTGTTAAAAAAATACTGATCTTTGCCAATCAAAAACTTGTGCATCAAGGTTCTGCATTAAATGAACGTCTTGATGTTGCAAAAGCCTTAAATGATGGCGGGCTCATGCGTTCCGGCTTTTCTGTTGTGCTGAAAAAATCTTTATTTACAGGTTTGAATGGGAAAGACGCGTCAATCGAAGTTTATGCGATCAGCAAAACTGGTGTCGCAGCGAAACTCCCTTTTCAGAAATAATGGATCTTAATCATGTTTAAAATCTTACAAGTTGTTGTCTTTGCATTTTTAGCCTTCTTTCTCACAGCAGAAAGTTATGCTCAGGCAAAGTCCTGGAAGAAGGTGTGCAGCGATGTCAAAAAAGCGGAAACATGTCGACTGACACAACAGCTTTTTTTATCTCAAAAAAATAAACAGGGCAAACCGCAGACTGTTGGCCGTGTTCTGGCCCTCACGGTTATTTATGCACAACATCATAAAACGAAGAAAAGAGAGCCTTATCTGAGCATTCAAATGCCTTTGGGTGTTGACTTGCGTCCAGGTGCGGTACTGAAAGTGGATAAAGGCGCTGATATGGCGGTCAAATATTTGCGTTGTACAAATGCAGGGTGCGATGCCAGCTTAAAACTGGATGGAAAACGTTTGAAAGCCTTTAAGGCGGGGAACCATCTGTTTGTCGGCTTTCGTCCCTGGGGAAGTACTAAGACCACGGTGTTAAAAGCATCTCTTGCAGGATTCTCTAAAGGTATCGCTTCAATAAAGTAGGTTCATTTTTATAGATACACTAAAAAGTTACAGAGATCACCCCTAAGGGTGATTATAGCGATAATAGTTTAACTCTAAATTGTCTTTTGCTTGGGTCGGGCTCGTAAAGAAAAGCTCCTGATTCCCTAAAAATTTAATTACCTCCCTCCCGTCAATTTTTGGTGTTACGGGGGGGGGATAAGCAAAAAAACACGGCGTATTAGAGTTAAATGTGATTGATCAACGAGATCTGCTAGATCAACTTATAATTGACATTTATAATGCAGCTTCTTCTCGATTAACCTGGAAAGACTGCATTGAACATATTTCCCAAAAAATGGGATTGATTGAGGTCGGCGTTTTTATTCTTTTCCGGGGGGCTCAATTTGATCAGCATGCTTTTTGTCTTCTTTCCCAGAAAGAAATTTTGCAAAAGGACCTTGTTGAAAGGGAGGGAAGCGTTTTTCCCTTAAAAAAAGATTTATCCAATGGGATGGAGCTTCTGTTAAGTGCAAAAGAAAAAGTGCCGGGCAGTCATGATGGCTTGTTGCATAGCCTTTTTTTACATCTGAGCAGAGGGGTATCTCTCTGGTTATCCTTGGCTGAAAAAGAACAAATCAACAGCCAGCTTGAACATTATATGCAGCATGCAAAAAAATCCTTTGGCGTGATTGATTTGCAAGGGAAAGTTCTTTTTGCCAATGGGCCTCTTGATATTATCCTACAGCAACAAGATGGTATTTCCTTGCGCGGCCAGCAGGTGTCAATGGCTGGAAAACGGGCCGCTGATGAATTTCGCAAGGCGTTGGCAGACTTTTCTCAGAAAGAAGACATGACCTATGAGGTCTTTCGGGTAGAGCGTCTTTCCCCAAAGAAAGATTATATTTTTGAAATGACCCGTTTTCCTGTCCATACCCTGACGGGGCTGGCTTTTGAAACAAAAATAATGATTTCGATCAAAGAACTGGATTTTGTTCCTTCTCTTGAGAAACTGGACTTTGACAAATTATTTGGCCTGACAGATGCAGAATCGACAATCTTAAGCGAGCTTTTTGTCAATAAATCAGAGCAGGAAGTGGCCGAAGCCCATTCAATTTCACTCAATACGGTCAAGACTCACCGTAAAAGAATCTATTCAAAGTTGGATGTGAATACCCGTGCAGAGCTAGTTTCATTGGTTAAAATTCTGAATTCCTAGGCCCTAAGCCTCAGAAGTCTGCGGTTTTGACATGAAAGTGTGATGTTTTTATCACGGTGAGAACTGATTCTATTCTCTACAGCCTTAAGTCTTCCCAAAACGCCTGTTGCTCACCCTGGGGGGTGACGTTCCCAAAAGACCAAATCACCTAGAAATAGGGTGCCCTGTTTAAAGGAACAGGGGGCACGCCTGTGTTTGGGTGTGGTTAATAATTTTCTTTAAAGTAAGGGGATACTTACAAAATGAAAAAGTTCAATACGAACAAGACATTCAAAAAAGCCTTGTTGGGCGGAATGTCCGTCGTGGCCTTCACGGCGATGGTTGGTTTGAGTAGTACTGCTTTGGCAGCAGATCAAGAATTAGACAATGCAGATGGTGCAGCTGCTGATGGCCTCCCTGCGGATGCGGATAGCATTGTTAACACGTCAGACGATGCTGCGGACTTTCTGCAGATTGATTTGACTGCAAATGCCGATGACCAAATTACAAATATCGATTCTGATTATGACGGTACGTTAATTTTGGTTGATGGTGAAGCAACGGCTGCAAACACGTTGAAGGCGACAGGGTATATGGATATTGCGTCCGGTACGACCTTCACTATCTTCATGGGGAATGATACCACAGATAGCAGTGGCAATGACGCGCTTCAGTCTGTCACTTTAAATGTAGAAGGAACAACAGGGCAAGATGGTGCTTCCACATTGACGCGTGGTGGTACATTGGTAATCCAAGGTGCTAACGATGTTACTGGCGATTTTGACGGTACCGTTGCTCTTGATGGTTCTGTGAAGTTGACTGCTTTGACGGCAACATCTGGTAATGGTGCAACAGACGAAGGTTCTGACATCACAGTCACTCTTGGTGATGCGGCTGCAGATACCATTGATATCTCTACGATCACATTGTCTGGTGGCCAAGGTAATGCTGACAATGGTGGTGATACTCAAGTAACTGTAACGGGTACATTGTCTGATGTAACTGGTGGTATTGATGTCAATGGTGGCGCATCTGCAGGCGCTGGTGATGGTGGTTCTTCCACAATTACAATTGCTGAAAATGTATCAGCCTTGTCTGGTGCTGTGACTGTAGACGGTGGATCTGCAAGTGCTGGTGGTGCTGGCGGTGCAGCTGTTCTTGATATTAATGGCACCATGAATGCAACAAGCAATTTCACTGTCACTGGTGGTGCTGCTTCTTCTGGTGGTGCCGGTAATGGCGGTGCGGCTTCTATTGATGCAGAAGGCGCATTCACTACAACAGGTACGTTAACTCTTGCGGGTGGCAACGGTTCTGCAGGTGGTACAGGTGCTGGTGGTGCAGCTTCGGCTGACTTTAATAGCCAAGCAGTTTCTGTTGGTGGTTTGACCATGACTGGTGGTAACGGTGCTGATACGACTGTTTCCGGTGGTGGTGACTCTTCCATCGCTAATGTTGGTGCACTGACTATTGGTTCTAGCGGCATGACATTGACAGGTGGTAATGGCGGCGGTGCCGCTGGTGCATCCACAGGTGGTTCTGTAACATTTACAGCTGGCAGTACGACAACTGCGACAGGCGATATTACTGTAACTGGTGGTAATGGTAACGACAATGATGCCGCTGATGGTGGTGCTGTAACTGCAATCTTCGTTGATGATGTCACTGCAACATCTCAGACGTTGACAATCACGGGTGGTGATGGTGACGCTGACAATGATGGTGATGGCGGAAATGCATCTGTTGAATTCAACGCATCAGCGACTTTCTCTTCTATCATCTTGAATGACGGGACTGCGGGCAATGCGACAGCAGGTACAGCGACATTGTTGATTGATACGGTTGATGGTGAAGCTGAAACCTTTACTGGTGCGATTACCGCTGCTGCTGACGGCGAAGGTACGATCACCATTGAAGGTGACACCGAGCAAACGTTTGCAAGCCAAATTGGTACAAGTTCTGCTAAAATCGGTACCTTGACAATCGGTAATACGACTGACACTGGTAAAGCGAAATTTAGTTCTGATGTTTATGCAACAAACATCACAATCAGTTCTGACCAAGCTGCAAACTCAGCAGGTAACTTTGATGGTAATGTTACAGCAACCACAATTGAAGTCGATGGTAGCGGTAATGCCGTTACAGCAAACTTTGCGGGTAATGTAACTGGTGCTATCAATATGACCGACGGTGGTACAAACGTTACTGTAACGTTTGATGGTTCAAGTGCTCAAACGGTTTCCGGTGCTGTAACTGCTGCAGCTGACGATGATGGTACTGTTGTTATTGATAACGCTGCGGGTGTTACATTCCAAAGTGATATCGGTACTGATGCAAAACACATTAAGGCTTTAACAGTAAATGCAAATAAAGTTGCTACCTTCAACGAAGAAGTCTTTGCAAAGACGATGACGATCTCTGGTACCGCAACTTTTGAAAAGACAGGTAGTATCGCAGATACTTCTGTAGTTTTAGCCGATAATTCTAAAATTATTGTCGGTAGTGGTGTTTCTGGTGTTGCAAATGGTGCAGCTATTACAGGGGCGACTGCGGTGATTGCTTCTGCGGGTGGTATTGCTCCGACTGGTGCGATTACAGATGGTTCTGTGACCGTGCAAATGCCTGCAAACTTTACTTCCGGTGCAATCCTTCTTTTAGATGATACTGGTGGTAACTGGGATAGCGATGCAAACATTGAACTTGCTGATTTTGCCGTTACTGATACAGCACTTGTTGACTACACAATTGTTGATGGTGGGGCTGGTACAGATGTTGTAACTGGTGAAGATGCGGATGATTTGATTGTTGTCGCAACCGCTAAATCTTTGTCTACAACGGCTTCTGAACTAGGGATTTCTGTAACAGAAGCAACTGCTCTGAGCAATGCGAACACTGCGGTTGGTTCTGGTGATGCCACGGCTTTGACAGCTTTGACAACTGCCTTGAACACAGGTGGTTCTGAAGCAACAAAAGCAGCTGAGCAGGTTTCTGTTCAGGCAGATACGCTTGGTGCGGCTTCTACGGCTGCCATCGGGGCGGGTGCCCAGGTTGTTGGCGTTGCCTCTAACCGTTTGGCTTCCCTGCGTAGTGGTGCTCAGTTTGCCGGTGTACAGCAAACTGGTTTTGCTTCCGGTGATGCCGGTATGGCAAAAGCGGCTTGGGTGAAACCTTTTGGTAACTGGATCACACAAGACGAGAAATCAGGCGTTAAAGGCTATGATGCTGATACATTCGGTATCGCAGGTGGTCTGGATGCGGAAGTGGCCGATGGTATTCGCCTTGGTGGTTCCTTTGCTTATTCCAAAACAGATGTGGATGGCAAAGGCACAGGTAACGCCAAGACTGATATCAAGAGCTACCAGTTCACAGTTTACGGTGATTACACAACTGATAAATACTATGTTGAAGGTATGGTCGGTTATGCCCGTAACAATAACGACACTTCTCGTCAGCTGACTTTCGGTGGCTTGAACCGTACGGCTGAAGGTGACTATGACTCTAACCAGTATATGGTCAGCGTTGGTGGTGGTATGCCGATCAATCTGAAAGGCAACGCCTTTATCACACCAATGGGTAGCCTGTCCTATACGCACGTTTCTTCTGACAGCTATACAGAAACGGGCGCTGGTAACCTGAACCTGAATGTAAACCCGGATGATGTTGACGCTTTCGTTGCGTCTTTGGGGGCAAAGGTTCACACAAAAGTTAAGCAGGGCAAAGGTCACTTGATCCCATCTGCAACACTGGGGCTTTCCTATGATTTCTCTGGTGATGAGGCAACAGCAACTGGTTCTTACACTGGTGGCGGTGCTGCATTCACTGTTGAAGGTGCAGAAGTTGAGCAACTGGCTGGTAACGCTGGCCTGGGTGTGACTTATGACGATGGCGCCTGGTCTGTCGGTGCAAACTACGATGCAGAATTCAAGTCTGATTACACAGGCCACTCTGCAACACTTGAAGCTCGCTTCAAGTTCTAAGAAAGTTATCCCCTTATCTTAGACTGAGCCCCGAAAAGTTACCCACACTTTCGGGGCTCTTTTTTTTCTACTCCAGCTATAAAAAAGACAATGACCACTTACGATTCTATTCCTTACCCCAGTTACTGTTATCCGCAATCTTCGCCAGCTCATTTACATGCGATTTCCAAGCTTTTTGGGCTTACACCTGTTGATCTTGACGAGGCAAAGGTTTTAGAAATTGGTTGTGCGTCGGGGGGGAACCTTCTTCCTTTGGCTACCCGTTTCCCCAAAAGTGAATTTGTCGGGATTGATTTGTCAAAAGGACAGATCAGCAAGGCCAAAGAACATGTAAAAAAGCTTGAACTGGAAAATGTGAAGTTCATCGCAGCATCAATCGTTGAACATAATTTTAAACGCGAAAAATTTGATTATATTATTGTTCATGGCGTTTATTCATGGGTGCCGACAAATGTTCAGGGGCGCCTTTTGGAAATCTGTGGGGAACACCTGTCTAAAAATGGGGTGGCCTTTATTAGTTACAATACCTTACCGGGGTGGAATGCTGTTAAGACCATCCGCGACATGATGCTCTATCATGGTCAGAACTTTAAAGACCCTGCACAAAAGGTGCAGCAATCACGCCAGATGCTTAAGTTTGTTTCGGAGAATATGAAACATCAGACAGGCCCTTATAAGGAAACATTAGATGCCGAGATTAAGACGTTACAGGATGTGAGCGATAACTATCTGTTGCATGATCATCTCGAAGCTGTGAATGCTCCTTGTTATTTTCACGAATTCATTGATAAGGCTGCACAGCAAGGACTGACTTATTTAAGTGAGGCAGACCTGCCTTCAATGTTTTTGGGTAATCAGAATAAAACGGTCTCAGGGGTGTTATCTCAAATCGATGATCCAATCCGTTTGGAACAATATCTTGATTTCATTACAAATCGTCGTTTTCGCTCAACATTGCTTGTAAAAGAAGGCAATCAGGTGCTGCGACATGTGTCTTCTGAGCGCCTTGAGGAGATCCGGTTTATTCCACAATATCGTTTAAAAGACACCCTTGCGATTGAAGATTTAGGCAAGATCGAAGAGCTTGATCTTGTCCATATTAGAAATGAGAGCCAGACGGCCAATGTAAAAGGCCGTGTCATCTGTACGGCGATTATCGAGATGTTACGCGCATTGCCCCATCGTCTCTCGTTGCAAGATATTACGAAACACGCAGCAGAACATCTGGGCGACCTAACGATTGATGATATTGAAAAAGAGCTAGGAAATGTGTTGTTGAAATTTATTTTTAACGGCATTTTCAACATAACCTCTGATCAATCCTGTGTTTGCACAGAAATAACAGAAAAACCTTTTGCATTTTTACCTGCTATTTTGCTGGGGCAGTCGATGGATATGCTCCCCAACCAACATCATGAAGTCGTGAAACTTACCGATGACCAACGTTTGGTCTTACAATATGTGAATGGAAGAAATACCATTGAGCAAATCTGTGAGGTGCTCAAAGGCCATATTGATAAAGGCGAGTTGAATATAAATGCGAATGGTAAGCCGCTAGATAAAGAAACCGCAGGCTTTGATGGGTATATCAGGCAATATGTGGAACAGACTTTGCATCTTTATGCCCAAAATGCGTTATTACAAGCATAAAGGAAGGGCAATGAAAGTTTTAAAGATCATCAGTGCAATTTGTCTGTTTGCTGTATTATCAGCCTGTGCTTCTGGTGATATATCTACGCGACGTACAGAAGCTTATTCCATTGCTTATAAAGCGGGGTTTTCCCCTTTTAAACTCCGCTCCCAGTTGTTTGGGTTTAACGGTTTTTATAAGCAAGGAAAAGAGAGCCGATATCCGGTTGTCTATATTGAAGGGGATGGGTTTGCGTGGATAGACCGCTATACAATTTCACCGAATCCGACCCCTCGTAACCCCTTGGCCTTAAAGCTGGCTGTTCAGGATAGCGGAACGACGATCTTTTATCTCGCTCGGCCATGTCAGTATGTTGACCTGAAGAAAGAGCCATACTGCAAGAACGCCTATTGGACAAATGCCCGTTTTGCAGCCGAAGTGATTGATAGCTTTGATCAGGCGTTTACGCTTATCAAAAAGAAAACCAAAAATGAAGGGTTCCATCTGGTTGGTTTTTCAGGGGGCGGGGCGATTGCCACTTTGTTAGCTGCGAAACGGACTGATATAAAATCCATTAGGACGATTGCGGGAAACCTGGATCATGTTTCTTTGAACGCATATAGAAAAGTCTCAGCCCTTAACGGGTCTTTGAACCCGATGAATATTGTTGGCGATATACAGGCTATTCCTCAAATTCATTATTCAGGAAGCGAAGATAAAGTGGTCCCCCAATGGATTGCTACGAATTTTCTGCGCAAAGCGAACAATGCAAATTGCATGAGTACGCATCTTGTTTCTGGTGCAGCCCATATGCAGGGGTGGGAAGAAGCATGGTCCTTACTTCACCGGCAATATCCTGAGTGTTAGACTTTTCAATTTCATAAGCAGGCTAGTTTTCTGGTCTGCTTTCTTTTTTAAGCAATATATGATACTTAACGCCCTTCCATAATATGAGGCACTCCCATGCTATCTTATGACATGCCCCTGTACCGTCCGCCGTCTGAAGGTAATAATTTGATTATTCAGGCGACGTTGGGGTGCAGCTTTAATCAATGTTCCTTTTGTTCCATGTATAAGACAAAGGACTATCGGCCACGTCCATTGGAAGATGTGTTTGCTGATATTGATCGGGCTGCTCAGGTTTGGCCCCATGCCCATCGTATTTTCTTGGCCGATGGGGATGCCTTGACCTTGCCGATGGATAGTTTGCGGGCGATTTTGGATAAGTTGCATGAGACATTTCCCCGGCTCAATCGGGTCTCAGCCTATGCCACACCGGGCAATATTTTGAAAAAAACACCGGAAGAACTGGCAGAATTGCGTGAGCGCAAGATGCCGCTTTTTTATCTGGGGGTGGAGTCCGGGGCACCTGTGATGTTGAAAAAAATCACCAAGGGGGCTTCGCAAAAAGGGATTGCCGAAGCTTTGATCAAGGCCCGCGAAGCCGGGCTGAAAATTTCAGCGACTGTGATCCTTGGTCTTGGGGGACAGAAATATTGGGAAGATCACATTGACGGTACAGTGGAACTTTTGTCACAGGCACCAGTGACCTATTTGTCCACATTGCAGCTTTATCTGGAAGAAATCGCATATGATGAATTTATGCGTAAATTTGGCGAACCGTTTGAAGCCCAAAATGATATGGCTGTGTTGAAAGAATTGGAACGGTTGCTGCAACATATCAAACCGCCAGCCCCAGTGATTTTCCGTTCGAACCACGCTTCAAATGCGTTGGCGCTGGCAGGGAATTTGCCTAAGGATCAAGATCGTCTGGTCCGCGAAGTCCAGGGCGCAATGGCAGGGATAAATGCCATTCGCCCCAGTTTCCTTCGTGGTCTTTGAGACCCGGTCCTTAACGTACTTGGGCGAGGAACTGTTCCACGGCATTGCTCAAAGAGCCTGCCGAACTTCCCAGCCTTTCAGAGGCTTTGGACAAGTCTGTGGCTGTTAGGCTGTTTCGCTCAGCCGCCTCTTTAATGGCACCGGATTTTTCTGCCGCCATATTTGTGCCTTCCGAAGCTTCTTGAACTGAGCGGGCAATTTCCTGTGTCGCCGCCCCTTGTTCTTCCATCGCTGTTGAAATCGAGCCGGAAATTTCATCCATTGTTGAAATGATCTTAGAAATATTGCGAATAGCCTCAACCGAGTCTTGCGTTGAATCCTGAATGGCATTGATTTGTTGCACAATCTCTTCTGTGGCCCGCCCGGTTTGATTGGCAAGGTTCTTCACTTCCGAAGCCACCACGGCAAAGCCTTTCCCGGCTTCACCTGCTCGGGCCGCTTCGATTGTGGCGTTTAAGGCCAGAAGGTTGGTTTGATCTGCGATATTGGTGATTAATTCAACGACTTCGCCAATGCGTGAGGCCGCAGTGACCAGCCCTTCCACCAATTCATTGGTATGGGCAGCCTGTGCAACGGCTTCGCTGGCAATTTCAGAAGAACGGGCAACCTGATGGGTAATCTCGTTAATGGAGCTTGTCAGTTCTTCTGCTGCAGAGGCCACGGTTTGAACATTATGACTGGCGTTGAGGGAGGCCCCATTGACTTCTTCTGCACGGGTGACGTTTTGTTGTGCCTTGCTACTCATTTCTGATGCTGTTGTTTCAATCTGGGAGGCCGCAGAAGACACATCACCGACAACAGTGCCAATAATTTGGTCAAAACCAGCAATGGCTTCTTCGCGCATTTGCGAGCGTTTATTCTGTTCTGCCCGGTCTTTTTCTTTTTCAGCTTCCAGTTCATCGGCTTTGATGATGTTGTCTTTAAAGATCTGGACAGCACGGGCCATGTCTCCGATCTCATCCACATTGTCTTGATAGTCGATGTGGACAGTAATGTCATGATCGGCCAGTTTTTGCATGTCCTGGGCAAGGTTCTCAACGCGAATGGCAATTTTCCTGCGGGCATAAGAGGTAAAATAGATGGCCAGGCCAAACCCGATGATGGTGATGACAACGATGATGGCATCAGATGTTTGCAGGTGACTTCTCATCAACGCAATGCTGGCATCCATATCATCATGGACCAGCTCTTCGGCTTCATCGGCCAGTTTAATGAAATGTTCAAAGGCCGCATCAAACTTTTCATCGGCACCACTGCCTGCGGCCAGATTGGTGGCTGTGTTTTTACTGCGCTCTGTGGCAACTGCAGAAATTTCGGCAATATCTTTTGCAAGCTTACTTGCTGTTTTATCTTGCAAGTTATTTAGTGCTTGTTGGGCTGTGGTGAAATCTGCGATGACATCGTCAAGTTTGACTTCATCATCCCCTGCCAGAAATTCCTCTAAAAATAAATGGCCGTTTGCAAGGTGATATTTCGCCGTGCCAACTGCGCTGACAATGGGAAGAGCGGCTTGTGCCGTATAAATTTCGGTTGATTTGTGGAGCTGGTCCAGACCGCCTTGAACTTTTTCATAAAGCTTGTCAAAAGCCTGATCCGCACCAGAACCCGTTCCGGCCTGCTTCTCCAGTTGGCCATAACGTTCTTTGGCGGAGACAATGAAACTTTGAACGGATGTTTTCACCAGTTTCATTTTTTCCTGAATTTCAGGGGACTTGCTGGCAACAAAAGTTCCTTCATCGTTGCTGCCCCCATTCATAATGGCATTGGTATACCACAGCGTATCATCCAGAAGTTTCCAGACCTGGTTGATATCTTCGCCTGTATCGCCAGACATGATTTCCTCAAAAATCAGATGGGCTGCTGTTGCCGTTAATTTGATTTCCATGGCCGCATCGCCCAAAGGGGCAAGGTTGACGCTGACTTCCAGCCCTTCTTCCCCCATGGAAGAGGTGAAATGAAAGCCTGCAAACCCTGTGATCGCCACCACAAGAGCCATTGCTGCAAAAAGATTAAAAAGGCGCTTACCTATTGTTAGGTTCTTAAACATTGTTGCCTCAGATATTTTATATTCCGCTGATATTAATTCTTAATATATTCGTCTTTAAGCGCTCGAGTGTCTAGTTCTATATGGCTGATCCTTGCAAAATCATCGAAATTCCCGCACACTTGGGGGATGGATGCACATTGGGAGTTGAGATATGCCTTATGTTATTCGTGATGACCAAGGGGTAATCGTGGGGATTTATCAGAATCACCAGGAAGGTCTGGTTGAGGAACTTCCGATGAATCATCCCGATATTATGGCTTTTCTGACGACTCAGGACGGGACGGCGGCCGCTTTGCTTGATTTGGCTGAAAGTGACATGGCCATGGCTCGTGTGGTGGAGGATGTGATTGAGCTGCTGATCCTTAAAGGAGCCATTGATTTTAAAGACCTCCCGGCCCCCGCTCAGGAAAAACTCAGCAGTCGGCAAAAATGGCGGGGCAGTTTGGAAGAAGCGCTGGAAAGCTTTGGCGGCGGGAAAGTGATTTAGCCCTTATACCTCGTCTTTGGGAATATGGATATCTTGTTCCAGAACGTCATTGATACAAAGAACCAGTTTGCCCCAGTTAAAGGGTTTTGAGGCATAACTGTTCATGCCACATTCCAGATAGCTATTTACATTTTCCTTCACCGCATCTGCGGTAATGGCGATGATGGGAATGTTTGATTTCGGGCCTGTCATTTTGCGGATAATACGGGTGGCTTCCATACCATCCATACCGGGCATGCGAATATCCATCAAAATAAGGTCATAGTCATGGTCTCGCAGGCTGTCGACAGCCTCTTCCCCATTTTCGACAATGGTCATTTTATGTCCGTAGGCACTGAGGAACCTGTCAATAATGGTTTGGTTGACCCGGTTGTCTTCGGCCACAAGGATATTGAGCGAAGCGGTCGCCTTATATTGGTTGGCGGAGAGACCTTTATCTTTTTTGTCCGGCTGTGAGGTGGTCGTTGCCTGAATATAAGGGAAGGTGAACCAGAAGGTGCTGCCGATCCCTTCTTCACTATCAACACCGATTTGTCCATCCAGTAATTCGATCAGGCGTTTGGAGATTGCAAGACCAAGCCCTGTCCCTTCATATTTACGAGAGATTGAGGCATCTGCCTGTGTGAAGTCGGAAAAGAGTGTGGCTTGGACCTCTTCACTCATGCCGATCCCGCTATCTTGAACCGCAATTTTAATCAGGCCGGCTTCTTTGCTACAGGAAATGTGCACGCTGCCTTCATGGGTGAATTTAAAGGCATTCCCGATGATATTGACCAAAACTTGTCGAATGCGCGTGGGGTCTGATTGAACCATATTCGGGAAGTCTGGGGTGAAGTCCAGTTTAATTTCAACCCCTTTGTCAGTTGCCCTGTTTTTGTGGAACATATCAAGGGTTTCACGAACAAGCTCTTTAAGCTGGAAATCAAGATGTTCAATTTCCAGTTTTCCGGCTTCGAGTTTTGAAATGTCCAGAATGTCATTGACGATACGCAGCAGGCCCTCGGTTGATTTTTTGATGCGCAGGACTTTATTGCGGTGATCAGGGTTGTCTTCTTCCTCAATCAACATATCGGCAAAGCCAATGATCCCGGTCATGGGGGTGCGGATTTCATGGCTCATGGCGGCCAGAAATTCTGATTTGACCTTACTGGCCTGAAGGGCATTTTTTTCGGCATTTTTCAGGGCAGTGACATCCTGGCCCACACCTGTTAGCCCGATGATTTCCCCATTTTCATCAAGACTGGAAGACCAATTGAACAGGAGAACCAGTTGCTCACCGGATTTGGCATGAATGATCATTTCCGCATTTTCAATAACCCGGTTTGTATGCATGGCGTTAATGACATTAGACAGTTGCTGGTCTGTCAGGTTTTCAAACAAAGTTGCAAGCTTTTGCCCGGTGACTTCGCTTTTCAGATACAGCGTGGTTTCTTCGGCACCTCGATTCCAGTCATTGATATAGCCGTTTAAATCAATACTGATAATCGCTGCATGGGTGGTTTCAGACAGACGCTGTAGATCGTTTTCCAGTTTTCCTTTGCTGGCTGCGATCATGGCTGCAGAACGGTTGATTTCCTGAGCCAGTTGACCGAGTTCATCCTGACGGTGGAAGTTTAGTGGGGCGAAGATTTCGCCTTTCCCCATTGCCTGAGCTGAGCGCAGCAAGGTAAAGATCGCTTTGGAAATACGGTTGGAAACGATGGAGGCAGACAGGATCAGGATAATACACATCAAAGGTAAAATAACGCCAAAGACGATATCTTTGAGTTCTGCGACCCCTGTCAGGAAAGGTTGTGGATTAACGGAAAAATGGATTTCCCAGTCAAAGCCCTGTGCGCCAAGCTTTTTATCCAGATGCCAGTCATTGCCCACGTCTTCATGTTCACGGTGTTCTGCTGTACAGGCATCTGTTCGGGTTTTGGCGATAATGAGTTTTTGGGTTTCATCTAAAACACAGACACTTTCCTCATCTGAACTGAGCAGGCTATAGACCTGTTGGGCGATATAGTTGAAATCCACATCAAAAACGATAGCGCCAAAAGCTCTGTTGCCGGAAACATGAACCGGAAAAGCCCAGCTGATGCTTTTAACCTTGTTGTCATGACCGGTTTTTTTAACGCTAAACTCACCTTGTTTCAGGTTGAGGATATGCTGTATTTCTGGATCAACGGAATAATCCGACAAGGCCCGTTTAATGCCTGAACTTTCCACCCTTAAGGCTTCAAACCCTTTTTGATTGATAAAGCGGACTTTCTGGATTTCAGGGCGCTGTTCAATCATTTCCATGAAAGAAAGTTCCAGATGGCGAATATCATTCTTTTCGGCTGCTGTATTCAGGGTTAGTTGGTGAAAACGCATGGACCTGAACATGGGGAGCTTGGCAGAAGACTGGAATTCCTTGGATCGGGCGTTGAGAAGCTGACTTAACCCCGTGACCCGGTTGTGGAAGTTTTCCTGAAAGCGCTGTTTCAACTCTTCCGTCATAACCGCTTCCATACGATTAAAGACAAGCACGGACAGCGCCACCAAAAAGAAGGCGCCGCCCAGGCCGAAATAAAGTATGAAGCGTGTTCTTAACGACATGAAATTATTGCGTTTTTTGTTTCTTTTTCAGGTCGGCGCGAACGTTTTTCAAAACTTGTTCATAAAGGTTTTTACGCGGCATGCTGTCCCACAGTAACATGCGGTTGAAATAATCCAGATCATCAAGGTGCATTTCCTTGATTTGTTCCGGGCTCAATAAGGTTAAGGTTTCAATATTGGCTGGGGCCAGCCCGGTAATAACAGCCATTTCATATTGTGTTTTTGGGCTGATCTGGTGATCAATATATTGATAGGCCAAATCTGATGAAACACTGGTTTTGCTGAGCATGTAGCTATCGAACATGCCAACAGCCCCTTCCTTGGGGATGATCATACGAAAATTCTTCCCTGCCTTTTTCAGGCGTTGGGAAGGATTATACCAACTGTTAAAGGCGACGAGCTTGCCTTGTTGGGACAGTTCAATCATTTCTGTGCCGCCAGCATAATAGGTCGCATTCAAGGTGTTGAATTCCAACAGCTTTTTCTCAACTTCCTTGAGCTGTTTCTTCGTTAGGCTATAGACATTTTTATAGCCCAGTGACAAGGCTGCCGTCCAAATCATGGAAACATCATCCCACATGGCAATTTTGCCCTTGTGGACAGGATCCCATAAAATATTCCAGCTATCAGGGGAGGAAATGACCGATGTGTCATAAAGCAATCCTGTCGGCCCCCAGGCCCACGGCACAGCGTAGACACGGCTGTTGAACTGGCTCCATTCCGAATATTTCAGATTTGGGTGAAGGTTCTGATATTGCGGGATCTTTTTTAAGTCCAGCGGGGTGACAAGCCCCATGTCATGCAAAATCTTGATGCCTTCATTTGAAATCAAAAACAGGTCATAAGCTTCTTCAGATTCCGCTGTTGAAATAATGTCATCCAGATTGCTGATGGGGAGAAATTCAATGCGGACCCCGGTTTTTTCTTCAAAGCTTTTATAGCCAATGGTTTTGTTAGGGATTGTCGGGTCGCCATAGACATCCCACCCGGCAATTCTCAGGACGCGTTCCTGTGCGGCCAGTCCTTCGGTGAAAAAAGTGATCAATGAAAAAAGCAGCAGCGTTTTGAGCAGGCAATGGCGCATGTAATCTTACCCCCTAGTACATGTTCTTATCCCTCAGATCTATTTAAGCATGCCGTTCATGGTTTTGAAAGCGTAGATTGAGTTAGAAGATGTATCTTTACAGATTAGGGTGTAAACGGTATATAAGTTTCAAATGAAACTATTGAGGTTTGTGATGTTACGCCCTGACTCCTTATTCTTTGCGGCCATTATGACGGCTCTGGTGGCATTTGGTCCGATCTCAACAGATATGTATCTGCCTTCCTTACCTGCGATGAAGGTTGATTTCGGGGCAACGGTTTCAGAGGTTCAGCTGACATTAAGCGTCTTTTTAGCAGGTTTTGCTGCTTCTCAGCTTCTTTATGGCCCTCTTTCTGATAGATTTGGCCGCCGACCGATCTTAATATTTGGTATTACTGTTTATGGGTTGGCAAGTGTTGCCTGTTTCATGTCAACTACAATTGAAGCTCTGATATTTTCCAGGTTTTTACAGGCGTTTGGGGCTTGTAGCGGGCCTGTTTTGGGGCGTGCGGTTGTGCGTGATGTCTATGGACCGGACAGGGCAGCGCAGGTGCTGGCCTATATGGGCTCGGCTATGGCGTTGGCTCCGGCTGTGGCCCCGATGCTGGGGGGATACTTGCAAATCTGGTTTGGATGGCAGGCCAATTTTGTCGTGATCAGCCTGTTTGCGTTGGTTCTGGTTGTGCTCGTGATTTTTTTGGTGCAGGAAACAAATACACACAAGAATCCAGATGCCCTAAAACCTGCGCGGCTTGTGGGCAATTATCTGGAATTGCTGCGCCATCGCGGCTTTCTGGGCTATGTTTTGCTTAACAGTTTTGTGTTTTCCGGCCTGTTTGCCTTTATTTCCGGTTCATCCTTCGTCTTTATTGATGTGTTTGGACTGGCCCCGAATATCTACGGGATTTGTTTCGGGATTGTTGTTTGTGGCTATATCACAGGGACACTGATTGCCGGGCGTTTGTCGCGCAAACTTGGTGGGCCAACCATGTTGCGCTATGGCAGCTTGCTTTCTCTTTTGGGCGGGGCAGTGTTGTTCGGTGTGGCTTATAGCGGGGGGAACGATGCTGTGAGTGTTGTTGCCCCGATGTTTCTGTTTATGATCAGTGTCGGGGTGGTCATGCCCAATTCCATGGCCGGGGCTATTGGGCCTTTTCCCAAAATGGCTGGGGCGGCTTCGGCGCTGATGGGGTTCTTGCAAATGACATGTGCAGCCACGGTGGGGGCAAGTGTGGGGCTGTTACATGATGGAACGCATTTGCCCATGGTCAGTGCCATTGCGCTTATGGGCGTCATGACGTTTTTGACCTATCTGGTCTTTATCCGGCAGAAGAAAGAAGGTTAAGGGCGCAGGGCCGTTTGTGCTGTTTTCCACAGGCCCAGCGTTTTCAGATGATTGACCATGGAAATACCGCTGATCCCAATGCCTTCGGATTTCCCTTTGCTGGTTGTTGCCATATGGATATAGGCAATTTTATAGCTGCCGTTTTCTTTATAAAAGATGGGGGAGCCTGAATCCCCGCTGACCGCATCACAGCCGTGTTTGATGATGTCCAGTTCTGCATTATAGCTTTTTATCCGACAATCCTTATTGATGCTGAGGATATGGGATTTATCGACGCTATAGCCTGCTTGAATGAAGCGGGTTTTATTGTCGGTCAACTTGTCAAAACGTTGTGCATCCACAGCGGTGAGGGGGATGGTGCCAACCTGTTTGCTTAAGTCGGTTTTAAGCTCAACAAAGGCCCAGTCTTTGGCGGCAACAGACAGGTGCCTGCTTTTTGCTGTGTCGTATCCTTTGGGGATGAAAAAGCGGGTGGCGGTGCTGTGTTCGATAAAACTGCCCCGGCGATAGCCAGCGAGAAAATGAATGGTATGGGGCTTAAGCCAGACTTTGCGCTTTTTATTCCACAGGCAGTGGGCGGCGGTTAAAATCAGTTTGGGGGCGACAAGGGTGGCTGTACAAAAGCCACCGATTTCTTTGTTCAGTCGACCAATGGCACTCCAGGGATAGCTGTAATTTTCAACCAGCTGACGATCATCTTTACCTTTAACCCCCCGCAAGGCTGGTTTTTTCGGTTCTTTATATTTACGGGGCTGATAATAGTTTTCCAAACCTGCATTGAGCGGACGAACGGATGGTTCTTCTGCCAGTGCAGAAAAAGTGGGCCAGAAAAGAAGGCTCAGGACTATCAGAAGGGGCACGTTGTTATCCCGTATGAATTTCTAAATCCAAAATGGTCGGGTTTTCCCCGCACAGGGGGCAACCTTTATCGCGTTTTACTTTAACATTTCTGAATTCAGAATGTAAGGCATCATAAATCATCAGGGTCCCGGACATGGATTGGCCGATCCCCATGATTTCTTTTAAAATTTCTGTGGCTTGCAAAGACCCCATCGTGCCGCAGATGGCGCCCAGAACCCCTGCTTCGGAGCAGGTTGGCACCTGACCGGGGGGCGGTGGCTCGCGGAAAATACAGCGATAACAGGGTTTGTCTTCGCCTTCTTCATGGGCCTTATAGGTCGACAGTTGCCCGTCAAAACGGAGGATTGCGGCAGAGACAAGCGTTTTTTGGGCAAAATAGCAAGCATCGTTAATCAAAAAACGGGTGGCAAAATTATCCGTCCCATCGGCAACGATATCATAAGGGGCGATAATGTCCTGAATGTTTTTGCTGTTGAGGCGATCCTGATAGAGGTTGATGGTCAAATCCGGGTTAATGGAAAGCAGGCGCTCTTTAGCACTTTCCACCTTGGGGACATCAAGGGTGGCCACATTATGGATGACCTGGCGCTGGAGGTTGGACAGGTCCACAACATCGTCATCAATTATGCCGATGGTTCCAACACCGGCTGCAGCCAAATAAAGAAGAACCGGGGCACCCAGCCCGCCGGCACCCACAACAAGAACCTTTGCATTGAGGAGTTTTGCCTGACCTTCACCACCCACTTCAGGTAAAAGAATGTGGCGGGCATATCTTTCTAGTTGTTCTTCGTTGAAATCCATCTGCCGAGTTCCTTTATGAGTCTTAGTTAACTTGTCACACAGCACCATACGGGATGCAAGGGTGTTTCTGTGACTGGTACTAAAGGACTACGATTCGTGCAACAGATAAGGGCTGTATACGAGGCATAGATGTAATTTAAATTATTATCATTATAAATGAGATTATTTATGGTTGATGAATGATTGGCTATTTCTTTGCAAGAGTATATTTTGCTGAATTTTTGTGCAAATGCTGAAAAAATAACATGCGTTGCCTTATTTTACTGGTTATAACCACAGTTAAAGTAAAGGGCATATATTGCGGCTGGGCGGAACTATGAAACTACAAGATATCAACATTTCGAAAAAGCTCCCTATTTTCACAGTATTTCTGATTGTACTGACTGGGGTGCTGTTAAGCGGGACAATTCTTCTTAAGGTAAATGATGGTTTTGAAGAGGCGGCAAAAGACAAGCTGGTGTCTTTGGCGGCTGCACGAAAGTCAGAACTATCCAATTACCTTGATATTATCCAAAGTGATTTACAAATTCAGTCGCGCAACCCTCTGGTGGCCGAAGCGCTGGAAGATTTCTCCATAGCTTGGGCGCAGATTGAAGGCGATAAGGTTGAGGCTTTGCAAAAAGTCTATATTACCGACAACCCGCATCCCCTTGGTGAAAAGCATAAGCTGGATGCCGGGTCAAGCGGGAGCCCCTATGACCGTGTCCATGGGATGTATCATGATTACTTCCGCAATTTGTTGGAACAACGTGCCTATTATGATGTCTTTTTGATCGACCCTCAGGGCAATATTATCTATAGCGTCTTTAAGGAGCTGGATTACGCCACCAACCTGAATACAGGGAAGTGGAAAGATACTGATATTGCCCGTGTCTATCGCGAAGTTTCCAATGCGCCAAAGCCTGATACCCTGATTTTTAAAGATTTCGCACCCTATGCGCCCAGCTATGATGCGCCGGCCAGTTTTATTGGTCGTCCGGTCTTTGATGAAAAAGGCGGTTTTAGCGGGGTGCTGATCTATCAAATGCCGATTGGTGAAATCAATGGCATTTTGCAAGCTGCTGATGGTATGGGTGAAAGTGGTGAAACTTATATCGTTGGCCCTGACCTGTTGATGCGCAGTGATTCTCGTTTTTCTAAAGAAAGCACCATCTTGAAAAACAAGGTGGATGGTTCAACGGTAAAAGCAGCCTTGGCTGGGAAAAACGGTGTAGATATCATTGCTGATTATCGCGGTATTGACGTTGTCTCTGCCTATGCTCCCTTGGATTATAATGGCGTACGTTGGGCGGTCTTGGCTGAAGTTGATGTGGAAGAAGCCATGGCGACTTCCAGCAGCGTGCGCAATATCAGCCTGATCGGTGTGATTGTGATTTCTGCTATCGGTGCTGGGATTGCCTTGTGGTTTGCCCGCACGATTACAAATCCAATTTCTGTGAACGTACAGGCCATGAATGTACTGGCAACCGGGGAAACCGATATCCATATCTCCGGTAAAGAGCGTGGCGATGAAGTCGGGGATATTTCCCGTGCCTTGCAGGTCTTTAAGGATAATAAGATCAAGTCTGATGAAATGCAGGCTGCCCAGGAAGAGCGTCAGCAAAAACGGGTGGAACGTGCCCAGCGTCTTGAAGAGATGGTGGCAAATTTCCGCAATGACGTGACCCTGGCTCTTGATACGATGGATCAGCAGGCCACCGATCTGGAAAGCAGTTCTCAAGATATGTCGGCCAGTTCTGAACAGACATCGAAACAGGCCGCAGCTGTGGCTTCTGCATCTGATCAGGCCGCAGCCAATGTTCAGACGGTTGCAGGTGCTGCTGAAGAGCTAAGCGCCTCTGTAAATGAAATTAATGTTCAAATCGATGAATCTTCGCGCATTACCGAAGAAGCCCGCGTCAAGGCGGAAGATGCCAATGAATTGGTTGAAAGCTTAAATGAGGCTGTTTCGCGTATTGGCGAGGTCGTGAACTTGATTAACGATATTGCCGATCAAACCAATATGCTGGCGTTGAATGCAACGATTGAGGCCGCACGCGCTGGTGAAGCCGGTAAAGGCTTTGCGGTTGTAGCTTCTGAGGTGAAAAACCTTGCCAACCAGACCGGGAAGGCCACTGAAGAAATTTCTGCCCAGATCGCGCAGGTTCAGCATCGAACCGGTGATGCGGTGAATGCTATCCAGTCTATTGGTGAGGTTGTGAACCGTGTGAGTACGATTTCCGGCTCTGTTGTGACCGCATTGGAAGAACAAAGTGCAGCGACTAATGAAATCGCTCGCAATGTTCAGGAAGCGGCAAAAGGTACACAGGAAGTCTCTTCCAATATTTCCGGTGTGAATGAAGCGGCTCTTAATTCCGGTGAAACAGCCCGTCATGTCTTTCAAGCCGCCCAGCAGGTCAATGCGCAGGCTGACCAATTACGTGATCGTGTTCATGAGTTCCTGGAAGCCGCCCAGTCTGCGTAAAAGAAAATGTCATTCTCAACTTGGTTGGGAGTGATGTTTCATAACAAAAAGCCCCGCTTGAAATATTATCAAGCGGGGCTTTTTGTTTGTATCTCTTTGACTTAATCGCCAACCACACCATCAAACAGGGCGGTAGAGAGGTAGCGTTCAGCAAAGCTTGGCAGGATGACAACGATGTTTTTACCCGCCATGTCCTCTTGTTGACCAAGTTCAATGGCTGCTGCCAGTGCTGCACCTGAGGAAATCCCCACAGGAACCCCATCTGTACTGGCAACTTCACGTGATGTGGCAAAGGCTGTTTCATTGCCGATTTTCAACACTTGGTCAATCACACCCGTATCCAAAATTTCAGGAACAAAGCCTGCGCCAATTCCTTGAATTTTATGGGGGCCGGGAACGCCACCGGATAGAACCGGGCTATCTTCTGGTTCAACAGCAACCACTTTCAGGTTCGGGTTCTTTTCTTTTAAGGCTGCGCCTGCCCCTGTGATTGTACCGCCTGTGCCAACACCAGCGATTAAGGCATCAACCTTGCCATCTGTATCTGTCCAGATTTCATGGGCGGTTGTCCGTGTGTGGATTTTAGGGTTTGCCTCGTTTTTAAATTGTTGTGGCATGAAGGCATCTGGCAATTCATTGACCAGTTCTTCAGCACGTGCAATCGCACCAGACATGCCTTTGGCCGCAGGTGTCAGTTCCAGCTCAGCCCCTAAAAGAGCAAGCATTTTACGGCGCTCTTTTGACATGCTTTCCGGCATGGTCAGGATCAGGCGATAGCCACGAGAGGCGGCTACAAACGCCAGGGCAATCCCGGTGTTACCGGATGTTGGTTCAACCAGAACCGTGTTTTCCTTGATCATGCCGGCTTGTTCAGCAGCTTCAATCATGGCAAAACCGATGCGGTCTTTTACAGAAGCCAACGGGTTAAAGAATTCACATTTGCCAAGAATATTGGCTTTTACATTATGGGCCTTGGCCAAGCCGGACAGGTTAACCAGCGGTGTTGCACCGATTGTGTCGATGATGCTGTCGTAAATCTTGCCGCGTGCAGGAGCTTCAGATGTGAATTGGTCGGACATGATGGCTCTCTCTAATAGGTCAATTGCTATTTAATGTGTTTCCCAGATAAATGTATGGGACGCACGGATAGGCTTGTCAATATTTATTGAACACAAAATATGCGGCAATGCATCATAAATTACATTGCCACATATGTAGTAGGGTCTTTTTAAATGGTGAAATCCAGGTTCTGGCGACCTTCACTGACCAGGCCAGCCTGATTGGCGCGTGTGCACAAGTCATCAATACTGACTTCATCAAGCTGTTCCATCAGGGCTTCCTGCATTTCCTGCCAAACCGGGCGCACAACCTTGTGCCCCAGTTCAGAACCTGCTGGATCATTAAGCGGGTCTTCTGCCGTTTCCATTTTACGCACAATACGCACAATTTCTCCAACAGTAATACGACGGCGTTCACGTGCCAGACGATAGCCCCCGCGTGGGCCACGGACCCCTACAAGGATACCTTCACGTACCAATTGTTGCAGCCCTTGTTCCAGATAACGGCGCGGGATGCCTTGACGGCGGGTGATCTCGCGACTTTGTACCGGCTGGCCACCACTGTGATAGGCAATATCAAGGACGGCTTCGATGGCAAAAAGCATTTTTTTGGATAATCTTAACATGACAGTTCTTTCCGCAATTTGTCGGCTGTTATTTTTTATTCAATCCTGTTGAACCGAAGCCGCCAGCCCCACGTTCCGTATCCGGTAGCGTATCGGTTTTCACCCAGGAAATCATAGTGACAGGAGCCACAACCATCTGTGCAATTCGCATCCCACGCTCAATCACAAACGGTTCTTCCCCCAAATTGACGAGGATTACCCCCACCTCGCCGCGATAATCGGCATCAATGGTGCCCGGTGCATTGGCAACCGTGACCCCATGTTTTGCCGCAAGGCCGGAACGCGGGCGAATTTGCGCTTCATAGCCAACAGGCAGGGCGATGCTCAAGCCTGTGGGGATAATGGCGCGTTTACCGGGTTCCAGTGTAACTGTATCTTCAATCGCGGCCATCAGGTCCATGCCTGCGGCATGTTCTGTCGCGTAATGGGGAAGGTCCATATCTGCCCCATGTGGAAGTTGAACGACACTTACATCGACTTGGTTGCTCATGATGATACTTCTTTCAAATAATCTGCAATTTTATGGGCCAGACGGTCTGCCACTTCTGATTTACTCAGACGTGGCCAGTCCTCGCATTGATTTTTCGCAATGAAATGGACAGTATTTTCATTTCCACCAAATGTTCCTGTAGATGGGGAGACATCATTGGCGATAATCCAGTCACATTGTTTGCGTGCACGTTTGGCCGTGGCGTGCTCAATGACTTTTTCTGTTTCTGCGGCAAAACCAACAACCAAAGCAGGGCGGTTTTTTGTTGCCTGAGACAAGCTTGCCAGAATATCGGGATTTTCCGCGAGTTTCAGGTCCGGCATTTGGCCGGAGCCGTCTTTTTTCAGCTTTTGGTCGGCTTCCACATCAACACGCCAATCGGCAACCGCAGCAGCACAGACAGCAATATCCACAGGCAGGTTTTTCTGACAAGCGTTTAGCATATCGCGGGCTGATTCAATTTGAACCAGATGAACGCCATCTGGCGCAGTCAATTGTGTCGGGCCGCTGACCAGCGTGACTTCACAGCCCAGTTTAGCAAGGCTGGCGGCGATGGCATGACCTTGTTTACCGGACGAGCGGTTGGCGATATAGCGCACCGGGTCAATCGGTTCATGTGTTGGGCCTGAGGTGACAATGGCTCTTTTGCCGCTTAGCAGCCCTTCTGTACCCAGGCGTTTTTTGACAGCGGCAACAATATCCAATGGTTCTGCCATACGGCCAAATCCAAATTCACCACAGGCCATATCCCCTTCATCGGGGCCAATCATTTCAACGCCACGGCTTTTCAGGGTTTGAACATTGGTCTGGGTCGCAGCATGTTCCCACATGCGCACATTCATAGCCGGGGCCATCATGACAGGTTTGTCTGTTGCCAGCAAAGTTGTGGAGGCAAGGTCATTTGCCAGTCCACAAGCCGCTTTTGCCATAATGTCGGCAGTTGCGGGGGCAACCACAACAAGGTCGCTTGAGCGTGAGAGCTGAATGTGACCCATTTCAGATTCATCATCCAGATCAAAGAGGTCTTCATAGACCTTTTCACCACTCACAGCACTGAGGGCCAGCGGGGTCACAAATTCTTTGGCAGCTTTGGTCAGGATACAACGCACGCCGATATTTTGCTCGCGCAGGCGGCGCACGGTTTCCGGCATCTTGTATGCAGCAATACCACCAGTGATGATGAGGAGTATGTTTTTATTCTTATACACGATGAAAACTAAACCGAATTACGCTGAAAATTTGTAGATAAACTAACGGGCTCATTATTTAAGCGCAAGGAAATATATAGGTTGATTCAACGAAAATGAATAAATATCTGATATTTAATCAGAACATAATGTTTCTAGTATGTAAACATACTTAGAAATGGGCCGAAAACCCTCCATCTACGGTAATGATTTGGCCTGTTATGTAAGATGAAGCGGGTGACGCGAGGAAAATACAGGCCCCGGCGATCTCTTCCGGGTGCCCCCAGCGTTTTAGGGAGGTCCGATTCGCCAAAAAGTTTAGTACATTTTCGTCATTGACCATTGCTTGGTTTGCTTCTGTTGCAAAATATCCCGGTGCAATGGCATTGACTGTGATCCCTCGTGGGCCGAGTTCAGCGGCCAAGGCACGGGTCAGTCCGCTCAACCCGGCTTTTGTTGTGGTGTAAACCGCATCACCGCTGCGGGCGATGTCACCGGCAATTGAGGTGATGTTAATGATACGCCCCCCTTCTCCCATCATTGCTGCACTGCGCCGCGCCAGTTCAAATGGGGCGATGAGATTGCTGTTGATCAGGTTATGGACATCTTCAAGGGCGAACTCGTCCAGATTGCGCCGGTCCCGTGCGCCCACATTATTGACCAGAATATCAAGCGGTCCCAATTGTCCAAGGGCCAGTTCCACATGTTTTGGGTTGGAAACATCAAAGGCAACGACGTGGGAATTGGGGATACCTTCTGTCTTTTCCATAAGCACGTCTTTAGAGCGACCATTGAAAAAGACTTCGCAGCCTGCTTCACACAGGGCCTTGCCCATTTCAAAACCTAGACCGCGTGTGGCCCCGGTGACGAGAGCTGTTTTTCCTGTCAGGTCAAAAAGGTGTGACATGGTGGAGACCTCTTTATCGCACGAAAATTTGGAAACGGTATGCTTCTTTAATTACCCAAGATATTCAAAAGCCAAGGCCGCGGCCAGTCCTGCAGAAATGACCCAGCTGATCCAGCCAAAGCTGACCGCTGATTTCGCGGGGCGACGTTTGCTCGTATCAAGTTTCAAGCCGTTTTTACCGATATCTTCCAGCGTATGTTCAATATTGGCGATGATACGTGGCAGACGCATCAGGGTTTCACGGGTTTCATCAGCCACCGCTTTGACCTTGGCTTGAGGACCCAAATTCTGGCGCATCCAGCTTTCAATAAAAGGTTCGGCCAAAAACCACATGTTGACGTTCGGGTTCAGGTTTCTGCCGACCCCTTCGGCAATCAACATGGTTTTTTGCAGTTGGATTAATTGCGGCTGGGTTTCCATGGAGAAATATTCCGTCACTTCAAACAGCTGGGCCAGCAGGCGGGCCATGGAAATTTCATTTTGTGGTAAGCCCATGATGGGCTCGGCAATGGAACGTGCGGCTTGGGTGAAGAGTTCTTCGGATTGACCCAGCGGGACCCACCCGGCTTCAAAATGTACGCGGGCGCATTTCTTGTAATCGCGGGTCAGAAATGACAGCAGCAGTTCGCCCAAATGGCGCTGGGTGGTATGGTCTAGCCGCCCGGTAATGCCGAAGTCAACGGCTGCGAGCGTTCCATCTTCCAGCACAAACATGTTACCGGGGTGAAGGTCAGCATGGAAAAAACCATCACGGAAAACCATGTTGAAAAAGGCGGTGGAGGCTTTTTCCAGAATGTCATTGGGATTGTGGCCGAGTTTTTTGATTTCTTCAACTTCGTCTACATTTACACCACGAATCCGTTCAAGCACCATGACACGCTTGGCGCAGTAGGCCCATTTGACTTCCGGGATGTAGAAATAGTCATCATCCTTGAAGTTTTCACGCATTTCATCAGCCGCAGCGGCTTCAAAACGCAGGTCCATTTCAAAACGAACGGTATCTTCCAGTGTATCAACCGATTCAACCAGTTTGAGGCGTAGCAAATCCGGGCGAGCACGTTCTACCCATTGGGCAATGGTGCTCATGAGCTGGAAGTCAGCCTTGAAATCGCGGCGGATATGGGGGCGTAACACTTTGACAGCGACTTCATCCCCGTTGCTCAGCCGGGCAAAATGCACTTGCGCGATGGAGGCCGCAGCAATGGCTTCGTCATTAAATTCGCTGAAAATTTCTTCAATGGGGGCGCCGAGGTCTTCTTCAATGATCTTGCGTGCTTGTGCACCGGAAAAGGGCGGCAGGCGGTCTTGAAGTTCGGTGAGGTCTTCGGCGATTTCATCGCCCATAACATCGGGGCGTGTCGATAGGGCCTGACCCAGCTTGATGGCAGTTGGTCCCAAATCCTGTAAGGCACGTGCCAGTCGCTGGCCGGGGCGCATTTGTTTGATGCCGCGCACACGGCCCACGGGCACCAGACGCGCAGCAAACACCACGGCCGGGGCAATGCCCAATTGTTCAAACAGGAACAACACATCATAGCGTGCCAGTGTCAGCGCCACGCTCATCAGGCGTTTCAGGATGGTCAGGCTACGCAGCATCAGATTTTCCACCCGGAATGAATGGCGGCAATGCCCCCCGTCAGGTTACGGTATTTCACTTGTTCAAACCCGGCTTCGCGGATCATTTGGGCAAACTGTTCTTGGGGGGGGAATTTGCGAATACTTTCAGCCAAATATTGATACGAATCACGATCTTTGGCAACAACCGCGCCGATTTCGGGCAGCAGCTTGAAGGAATAAAGGTCGTAAATTTTATCCAGTATAGGCATGACAACCTGTGAAAATTCCAAACAGAGAAAACGCCCGCCCGGCTTTAAGATACGATGGGCATCGCGCAGGGCTGCCGGAATGTCCGTGACATTGCGAATGCAAAAGGCAATGGTGTAACAATCCATGGAATTATCGGGCACAGGCAGCTTTTCAGCGTTCCCACACAGCCAGCTTAAGCCTTCCAGCCGATGCGCATCAACGGAACGGCCACGACCGACTTTTAACATTTCATGGTTGATATCTGTGACTGTGACATGGCAATTACCACCGCGTTTGGCGACTTTATCCTGAATACGAAAGGCGATATCGCCTGTGCCGCCACCCACATCAATGCAGTTCCAGCCTGCTTGTGGGTTAAGCCAGTCGACCATAGAGTTTTTCCACAGGCGGTGAACGCCCATGCTCATCAGGTCATTCATTATGTCATAGCTGGAGGCCACACTATCGAAAACGCCGCGCACCATTTTGGCTTTGTCATCTTTGGCGACGGTGCGAAAACCGAAATGTGTCGTATCTTGATCAGACATGTCTTAGTCTCTCTTATCAGAAGTGGCGAGAAAATAGCCTATGGAGTTTGTTTAGGCTAGTGTTAATGAGCGAAACCGGAGGATTAAAAAGTGCCTGAATTGCCCGAAGTCGAAACCGTTCGTCTAGGCTTGCTTCCTGCTCTTGAAGGGCAGGTGATTACGGATGTGATTGTGCGCAGGCGTGATTTGCGCACGGCAGTGCCAGAAGATTTCGAAGACCGGGTGCGTGGGCAAAAGGTCTTGAACCTGTCCCGGCGCTCTAAATACGTGTTGATTGAACTGGAAAGTGGTGAGCAGATTATCATTCATTTGGGCATGTCGGGACGTATCCGTATTGAACAAGGCAATCCGCCGGAGCCTGATAAACACGACCATATCGAATTTATAACCGATTCGCGCAAATGCATCCGTTTTGGTGATCCACGCCGTTTTGGGTTTGTTGATTTAATCAAACCGGGCAAACTGGAGGACTATTCTTCTATCGTCAAATTGGGACCGGAGCCCTTGAGTGAAGATTTTCATGCAGGATTGTTGCATCAAAAATTGTCTGGAAAAACAACAACGATGAAAGCAGCCTTGATGGATCAGCGCATTGTTGCTGGCCTTGGCAATATATATGTCAATGAAGCCTTGCATCGTGCCAGGGTTTCCCCAAAGAAGCTGGCGGGCAAGCTGTCCAGGCCAAAAGCTGAAAAGCTGGTTGAGGTGATCAAAGAGGTTTTAAAAGAGGCAATTGCCGCAGGGGGATCCTCTTTAAAGGATCATCGCCAAACCGACGGCGAGCTAGGCTATTTTCAACATTCCTTTCAGGTTTATGGGCGTGAGGGCGAGCTGTGTTCCTTATGTCAAAAAAACGAAATTAAACGGATCGTTCAGCAGGGGCGTTCAACTTTTTACTGTTCGAAGTGCCAACAATAAGGTATGAGGCTAGGTATGAATAATGCAATTCGCATCACTTTGATCGGGCTTGTCTTGTTGTTTGGCAAGATAGCTACGGCACAGGAACTGACGTTTTTGTCAGCCCTTGAAGATGTGCCGCTGATGGCGGGACTAAGTGAAGCCATGGATGAAACGGTCTATTTTGATACGCCTGAGGGGCGCATTGTGGAAACATATGCGCTGGGGCGTGTCTCAAAAGCATCCATTTTATCTTATTATAAAGAAAGCTTACCCTCTTTGGGGTGGCAGGAACAATCAGAGGGTTCTTTCAAACGTGAAGAAGAATTTCTGAGTCTCGCCATTTCAATGGATGGAAAAAATGCAACGGTGCGCTTTGCCTTGTCACCAACGGCGAAATGAGCATTAGGTAAAAGATTCAAGTCTGAAAGTTAGGGATGAAACGATGGCTTATGAACATATTCTTGTCGAGAAAAAAGGCCGTGTCGGTCTGATCACATTAAATCGCCCAAAGGCGTTGAACGCGTTATGTTCACCGCTGATTGCGGAACTTGGGAGCGCACTGGATGAGTTTGAAGCCGATAGCGATATCGGTGCGATTGTTCTGACAGGCAGTGAAAAGGCATTTGCCGCAGGTGCAGATATTAAAGAAATGTCTGAGCGTGATTTTATCGACGTGTATTCAACGGACTTTATTACAGGTGAATGGGAAAAAGTGGCGAACTGCCGCAAGCCTGTTATTGCTGCTGTGGCTGGATATGCACTGGGCGGTGGCTGTGAAATGGCCATGATGTGTGATTTCATCATTGCAGGTGACAATGCCAAATTCGGCCAGCCGGAAATCACCATCGGAACAATCCCCGGTGCAGGGGGGACGCAACGTCTGGCCCGTGCGGTGGGTAAAGCCAAGGCTATGGAAATGTGTCTGACAGGCCGTATCATGGATGCAGAAGAAGCCGAACGTTCCGGTCTGGTCTCTCGTATTGTTGCGGTGGACGAACTTCTCAACGATGCACTGGAAACGGCAGAAAAGATTGCCAAGCTGTCCCAGCCTGTCGTGATGATGGCAAAAGAATCTGTGAATAAAGCCTTTGAAACCACACTGGCAGAAGGTGTGATGTTTGAGCGTCGCGTCTTCCATTCCACATTTGCGCTGGAAGACCGTAAAGAAGGCATGTCTGCCTTTGCTGAGAAGCGTCAACCAAACTTCCAACATAAATAAGGTTTTTGTAGAATCGTCATTTCAGGCTTGCTTCAAGGTCTTTGGATTTGGGTCAAACCTCTGAAAAAGATCTTGGCTTTTGGACTGAAATGACGGTTTTTCCTTAAGAAAACGGAAGATTTCACTTTCTTTACGTTTTTCTTGAAGTTGAGTCTTGACGAGGCTCAGGGAACTCCTTATAAGCCCCCAACCGATTTTAGAAATTAGTATTTTCAGGAACAAGCGATGGCTAACACCCAAAACGCAAAGAAACGCGACCGCCAAATCCAACGCCGCACTGCTGTGAACTCAGCACGTATTGGCCGTATCCGCACTTTCATCAAAAAAGTTGAATCTGCGATCGAAGCTGGCGATAAAGCTGCTGCACAAGCTGCGTTTAAAGTTGCAATGCCGGCAATGCACGGTGGCGTCTCTAAAGGCGTTGTGCACAAAAACACTGCTGCTCGCAAGCTGTCCCGTTTGTCTTCTCGTATTAAAGCGCTGGCTTAATCGACAAGATCAAACTTCGGGATTCGAAGTTCTGACAAAAGGGTCGCAAGTTATTGTATTGCGACCCTTTTGTCGTGTCTGAACCCTAAGGTTTTCTTGGGTTCGACGGATTTTCGTCAAGTGATTTATTTTACATTTTTATAAATGTTCAAGTGGACTCTTGGCAGGGGTGGAGATAAGTTATCCACAGCCTTGACCGGGCCAGATCGTAGCAATTCTTTTTGCTGCAAGATTAAGAATAAGGCCGGGTCTGTCACAACATAAGCGCCGCTTTTAGCGTCTTTTCTGGTTGTTTAGAGAAAAGGCGAATTAGCTGGTTTTGTCTATGGTGTAGTGGCTTTTTGGAAACGATATTTTAGTCATGGGGTGGATTTGAGGTCGCTCTCAAATCGAATCGGATTAGGAACAAAACCGGGTATGTCAAACGCTACGATCTCTGCAGCAACACATGGGGAATGGGCTCAGGTATGTTCCCAT